>NZ_JBVHLF010000016.1:95559-129794 GCF_055559155.1 Kitasatospora sp. NPDC024654 | reverse complement strand
TCCCCCCTCCTGTGCCTGTCTCTCTGTCTTCTTTCTTCTCCTTCCCCCCCAATCTCTCCCCCCCCCCTCCCCCCCCCCCCTCCCCTCCCCCCCCTCCCCCCCCCCCCCCCCCCCCCCCCCCCCCCCCCCCCCCCGGCCGCCCCTGGCGCCGAGGCTAGGGGCGGCCCGCTAACGGGACGTACCAACGAGGTTTCCGCGATGTCATTTCCGGGCCGTCGGGGCATCCACGCCCGCGCCCGCGTTCTCCCCCGTCCAACTACCGCAAGGGTGGACCGGCGACCGCGTCGGCGCAAGGTCCTGGCCGGGGCTTGGACGGCATCGTTCGGCGACGCGCCCCCTCGACGGAATGCCGCGCCCCGCCCACCCCCGCGTCCGCCGGTCAGCCGCGGGCCAGGATCTCGCCGTGCAGCACGCCGAACCAGCCGTCCGGCTCGACCGTCCAGTGCCGCCAGCCGGCGGCGATCCGCTCCAGCTCCGCCCGGTCCGCGATGCCCCGGGCCAGCGCGGTGGTCGCCAACCCCGAGCCGGTGGTCCGTTCCGCCCAGGACTCGCCCCACCACAGTCGCTCGCCGGGTGACGCGAACGTCCAACTCGAGCTGCTCGCCCGCACCTCGGCGAAGCCGGCCGCGTGCGCCCAGGCCAACAGCCGCCGCCCGGCGTCCGGTTCGCCGCCGTTGGCCCGGGCGGCCTGTCGGTAAAGGTCCAACCACACTGCCAGATCAGGCAGTTCGGGGTACCAGGTCATCGCCGCGTAGTCGGCGTCGCGGGCCGCCACCACACCGTCGGGCGCCGCCACCCGGCGCATCTCGCGCAGCACCGCCACCGGGTCGGCGACGTGCTGCAGCACCTGGTGGGCGTGCACCACTTCGAACTCGCCGCTCGCGAAGGGCAGTTCGCCGGCGTCCGCGACCTCGAACCGGATGTTCCGCAACCCTCGGCCGGCGGCGTGCGCGGCGGCCTCCGCCAGCACCTCGGCCGAGCCGTCCACCGCCACCACCCGCCCCTCGGGGCCGACCAGTTCGGCCAGGTCGGCGGTGATCGTGCCGGCGCCGCAGCCGACGTCCAGCACCGCCTGACCCGGGCGCAGTTCGGCCAGCAGGTAGCCGGCCGAGTTGACCGCCGTCCGGGTGCGGTGCGAACGCAGCACGGCGTCCTGGTAGCCGTGGGTGTAGGTGGCGTTCTGATGGTCCGTCATGTCCACTCCCCTACCCGGGCCGGCCGGTCGCCGACCGCTGTCCGCAGACTAGTAGCGTCCCATTCCTCAAGAAACATTGTCTCGCATGACAAGACAAAGGAGCCAGGTCCTCCCGTTCCGCGAGGGCGCTCCGGATAATCGGGGCATGGGAAAGGTCTACGAACGCATCGACGGCAGGCTGCGCACGTTCATCGAGGCCCAGCACGTCTTCTTCACCGCCACCGCGCCGTTGGCCTCCGACGGCCACGTCAACGTCTCCCCCAAGGGCCGTTCCGGCACTCTGGCGGTCCTGGACGAACTCACCCTGGCCTACCTGGACTTCGGCGGCAGCACCGCCGAGACCATCGCCCACCTGCGGGAGAACTCCCGGATCACGCTGATGTGGTGCGCCTTCACCGGCCCGCCCACCGTGGTCCGGGTGCACGGCCGCGGCGAGCCGGTGTTCCGCGACGATCCGCGGTTCGCCGACCTGCTGGCGCACTTCGACCCCGCGGCGGACGGGCCCGGACTGCGGGCGATCATCCTGGTCCGGGCCGAGCGGGTGAGCGACTCCTGCGGCTTCGCCGTCCCGTTCCTGGAGTACCGCGAGGACCGGCCGCTGCACGCCGAGTACTTCGGCCGCAAGAGCGAGGAGGAGTTCGCCGCCTACTGCGCCGGCAAGGAGCTGAACGGGGTGAGCGTGGACGGGCTGCCGGCCCTCCCGCTGCCGCTGCCGCCGCGCCGGACCTGAACCACCGCGCGGGCGGCCGCCGTACGGTGTGCTTCAGCACTCGACAGAACGGACCCCGATGGACGCCCCCCAGCCGACCGCCCCGCAGCGCCCGTACGTACTGCTGAGCGCCGCGATGTCGATCGACGGCTACCTCGACGACGCCTCCCCCGAGCGCCTGCTGCTCTCCAACCCGGCCGACTTCGACCGGGTCGACGAGCTGCGCGCCGACTGCGACGCGATCCTGGCCGGCTCCACCACGCTGCGCCGTGACAACCCCCGGCTGCTGGTCAACGCCCCCGCCCGGCAAGCCGCCCGGACCGCGACCGGACGGCCCGCGCACCCGCTCAAGGTGACCCTCAGCGCGACCGGCGACCTCCCCGCCGACCTGCGGTTCTGGCACACCGGCGGGGCCAAGGTCGCCTACGCCACGGACGCCGCCGCGCCCGCGCTGCGGGCCGCGCTGGACGGGCTGGCCGAGGTGGTCGCGCTGGGCCCACGGGTCCGGTTGGCCGCACTGCTGGACGACCTGGGCCGGCGCGGGGTCCGCCGGCTGCTGGTGGAAGGCGGCGGGTCGGTGCACACCCAGTTCCTCGCCGAGGGGCTGGCCGACGAGCTGCAGCTGGCGGTCGCGCCGCTGCTGGTCGGCGACCCCGCGGCGCCCCGGTTCGTCAACCCGGCCGACTTCCCGGGCGGGAGCACCCGGCGGATGCGGCTGCTGGAGGCCCGTACTGTCGGGGACGTCGTCCTGCTGCGCTACGCCCCCAAGGAGCACTCCGCGTGACCACCCCCGCCGACCTGGCCTTCCTCACCCGGGCGATCGAGCTCTCCCGGCGCTGCCCGCCCTCGCGGACCGCCTTCTCGGTCGGCGCGGTGATCGTCGGCGCCGACGGCGAGGTGCTGAGCGAGGGCTACAGCCGGGAACTGGACCAGCACTGCCACGCCGAGGAGGCGGCGCTGGGCAAGCTGCCGACCGGCGATCCCCGGCTGCGCGGCGCGACCGTCTACAGCTCACTGGAACCGTGCGGCCGGCGGGCCTCCCGGCCGCTGCCGTGCGCCCGGCTGCTGATCGCCGCGGGGGTGCCACGGGTGGTGGTGGCCTGGCGCGAGCCCGACCTCTTCGTGACCGGCTGCGAGGGGATCGACCTGCTCACCGCCGCCGGGGTGACCGTGCTGGAGCTGCCCGAACTGGCCGAGGCGGCCCGGGCGGTCAACGCCCATCTGCTGGGCTGATTCCGCCGGTTTGTATCCTTGTGCGACAAACGGCCGCAGCCCCGCTAGTCCCCCCCGCCCCGAAGGAGCCGGCATGTCCGCCGCCCCCGAGCTGTCCGTCCGCGCCCTACTGCTCGACATGGACGGGACGCTGGTCGACTCCGACGCCGTGGTGGAGCGCTGCTGGCGGCGCTGGGCCGCGGACAAGGGCCTGGACGGCGACGCCGTGATGCACGTGGTGCACGGCCGGCAGGGCCACCTGAGCATGGCGATCCTGCTGCCGGACCGCCCGATGGCGGAGAACCTCGCGGAGAACCGCGCGATGCTCGCCGCGGAGACCGCGGACACCGAGGGCATCGTCGAGGTCCCCGGCGCGGCGGCCTTCCTGGCCTCGCTGGCCGGCCACCCGCACGCCCTGGTCACCTCCGCCGACCTCCGGCTGGCCCGCACCCGGATGGCCGCGGCCGGCCTGCCGATGCCCGACCTCGCGATCACCGCCGAGTCGGTCGGCGCCAGCAAGCCCGACCCCGAGGGCTTCCTCAAGGCCGCCGCCGAGCTGGGCACCGACCCGGCCGAGTGCCTGGTCTTCGAGGACTCCGAAGCGGGCATCGCCGCCGCCCACGCGGCCGGCATGCGCGTCATCGGCATCGGCCCGCGCGCGGCCGCCCACAGACCCACGGCCCACGTGGCCACCCTCCGTGAGGTCCGCGTCACCCCGGGCCCGGCCGGCACCCTCCGCGTCCGGATCGCGGGGGCGTGACACCCGCGGGGGCGTGACACTGGAGGAATGCGACCCGATCAGGTACGGCTCCGGCGGGTCTACGACCCGCCGTCCCCGGACGACGGCCAGCGGATCCTGGTCGACCGGCTCTGGCCGCGGGGGCTGAGCAAGGAGGCGGCGCAGCTCGACGAGTGGGCCAAGGAGCTGGCCCCCTCCACCGAACTGCGCCGCTGGTTCCACGCCGCCCCGGAGGCCCACGCCGCCGAGTTCGCCACCCGCTACCGCGCCGAGCTGGCCACCCCCGCCCAGCGGGACCGCCTCGCCGCCCTGCGCACCCACCCCAGCCTCACCCTCCTCACCGCCACCCGCGACCCCGCCCACAGCTTCGCCGCCATCCTGGCCGACCTGCTGACCGCGCACGGCTGACCCCGCTCCACCGTGTGCGACGCGTGATCCGCCCGAAAACCTGCGGACCACTGCGGACAGCAAAGTGGCCCGACCTGCTTTCTCGCAGGTCGGGCCGCCTTTCTGTGAACGCTCAGACGTTGAAGCGGAACTCCACCACGTCGCCGTCCTGCATGACGTAGTCCTTGCCCTCGATGCGGGACTTGCCCTTGGCGCGGGCCTCGGGGATGGAGCCGCAGGCGACCAGGTCGTCGTAGGAGACGATCTCGGCCTTGATGAAGCCGCGCTGGAAGTCGGTGTGGATGACGCCGGCGGCCTCGGGAGCGGTGGCGCCCTTCTTGATGGTCCAGGCCCGGACCTCCTTGGGACCCGCTGTGAGGTAGGTCTGCAGGCCGAGGGTGTCGAAGCCGACCCGGCCCAGGGTGGCCATGCCGGCCTCCTCCTGGCCCATCGACTGCAGCAGCTCCAGCGCGTCGGCCTCGTCCATGCCGATCAGTTCGGACTCGATCTTGGCGTTGAGGAAGATCGCCTCGGCCGGGGCGACCAGCGCGCGCAGGCCGTCCTTGAACTCCTCGTCGGTCAGCTCCTCCTCGTCCACGTTGAAGACGTAGAGGAACGGCTTGGTGGTGAGCAGGTGCAGCTCGCGCACCGAGGAGGCGTCGAAGCCGGTCTCGAAGAGGGTCTTGCCGGACTCCAGGATCGCCTTCGCGGCCTCGGTGGCGGCCAGCGCGGCGGCCGACTCCTTCTTCAGCCGGGCCTCCTTCTGCAGCCGGGGCAGCACCTTCTCGATGGTCTGCAGGTCGGCCAGGATCAGCTCGGTGTTGATGGTCTCGATGTCGTCCTTCGGCGAGACCTTGCCGTCCACGTGGACCACGTCCGGGTCGTTGAAGGCCCGGATGACCTGGCAGATCGCGTCCGACTCGCGGATGTTGGCGAGGAACTTGTTGCCCAGCCCCTCGCCCTCGGAGGCGCCGCGGACGATGCCGGCGATGTCGACGAAGTCGACGGTGGCCGGGAGGATCCGCTCCGAGTTGAAGATCTCGGCGAGCTTGGGGAGCCGGGAGTCCGGGACGCCGACCACTCCGACGTTCGGCTCAATGGTGGCGAACGGGTAGTTGGCCGCCAGGACGTCGTTCTTCGTCAGGGCGTTGAACAGGGTCGACTTGCCGACGTTCGGCAGACCGACGATTCCGATCGTGAGCGACATGAAAGCGAGATCCCGTGGGCTTGGAGGGCGTGGAGCGGCACCGTACGGGCCGACCGCCCAGTCTACGGGCCCGCACCGCACGGCCGGTCGCACGCCCACCCGGCAGAGCCGGCGGGACACACCGGCCAGAGACACGAGGCGGCCACTCGGGTGCCATTACCCAGTGTCGCGATGATCGGACCGTACGTTGGATGGGTGGAGCAGCGCACCCGTACCCAGCCGCCCGGGCCCCGGCCCCGCCCGCCAGTCGGCGGCCGGGCCGCAGAGGCCGCCGTTCCGGGGCCGGCCGCGCCCCGCGACGCCGTACCCGCCCGGCTGTCCCGACAGCGGTCGGCCGCGTCGGGCCGGGCCCCGGCCCCCCGGCTGCGCCTGCGGCTGTCGCTGCGGCCGGCCCGCTCGGCGGACCGCCCGCACCCCGGGCGACCGGCCCGACTGACCGCGATCGGCACCGGCCTGCTGGCGGTGTCCGGCACGATCGCCGCGGCCCTGCTCGACCGGTTGCTCTTCGGCGGGCTCGGCCTGCTGTTCGGCCTCGGCTACCTGCTGGTCTGCTTCCAGACCGCGATCCGGGTCCGGCCGGCCGACCTGCCGGCGGCCGCGGTCAGCGGCCCGATCGCCTTCGCACTCGCGCTGCTGCTGGTCGGCCCGGTGAGCAGCCCGGGCCTGCTGGGCCAGGTGATCGCGTTGGCCACCGGCCTGGCACTGCGGGCCGGCTGGCTGTTCGCCGGGACGGGGCTGGCCGCGATGATCACGCTGGCGCGGTACGTCGCGCTGCGCCGGGCCCGTCGTACCCGCTGACCACCGCCCGGGCGCGAGGTCAGCCGCGCCGGGCCGCGGCCATCGCGGCGCCCACGATCCCCGCGTCGTTGCGCAGCACCGCCGGCACCACCTCGGCGTCCCGCGGCGCGAGCAGCGGCAGGAACTTCTCGTGCTTGCGGCTGACGCCGCCGCCGATGATCACCAGCTGCGGCGAGAAGAGCCGCTCCACCAGGTCGAGGTACTCGTCCACCCGGACCGCCCACTCGGCCCAGCTCAGGTCGTGCTTCTCCCGGGCCGCGGCGGAGGCGCGCCGCTCGGCGTCCTTGCCGCGCAGCTCGAGGTGGCCCAGCTCGGTGTTGGGGACCAGCACCCCGTCGGTGAAGAGCGCGCTGCCGATGCCGGTGCCGAAGGTCAGTGTGAGCACCACGCCGGACCGGCCCTTCCCCGCGCCGTGCGCCACCTCGGCCAGGCCGGCCGCGTCGGCGTCGTTGAGCAGGGTGGCCGGCAGGTCGAGCGCCTCCCGGAAGAGTCCCTCGGCGTCCAGGCCGATCCAGCCCTGGTCGACGTTGGCGGCCGTCCGGGTATGCCCGCCGATCACCACGCCGGGGAAGGTCAGCCCGACCGGCCCGCGGAAGTCGAAGTGCTGGACCACCTCGCGGACCGCGGCGACCACGGCCTCCGGGGAGGCCGGGTGGGGGGTGAGCACCTTGTGCCGTGGCTGGGCGAGCGTGCCGCGGTCCAGGTCGACCGGCGCGCCCTTGATGCCCGAGCCGCCGATGTCCACGCCGAACACCGTCCGTGCCGTCACGTTCCGCCTCCTCGCTCCGAGCGCGCCGCGTGCGCCGCGCACCGACAGAGTTCTCCACAGGCTGTGCACCAACGTACGAGAGCCTGCCCCGGACAGCAGCCCGCAAGCCCGGGGTGGCGGGGAGCGCCGGCGTCAGAGCTTGCCGGCCGCCTCGGCACGCAGGTCGCGGCGCAGCTCCTTGGGGAGCGAGAACTGCAGCGTCTCCTCGACCGTGCGGACCACCTGGACGTCCTCGAAGCCGCGCTGGGCCAGCCACTCCAGCACGCCCTGCACCAGGATCTCCGGGACGGACGCGCCGCTGGTCAGGCCGACCGTGCCGACGCCCTCCAGCCAGGCCTCGTCCAGCTCCTCGGCGAAGTCCACCAGGTGCGCGGCCCTGGCGCCGTACTCCAGGCCGACCTCGACCAGCCGGACCGAGTTGGAGGAGTTCTTCGAGCCGACCACGATCAGCAGGTCGGTCTCCGGGGCGATCTGCTTGACCACCACCTGGCGGTTCTGGGTCGCGTAGCAGATGTCGTCGCTGGGCGGGCTGACCAGCAGCGGGAAGCGCTTCTTCAGCTCGCCCACGGTGGCCATCGTCTCGTCCACCGACAGCGTGGTCTGGGAGAGCCAGACCACCTTGCTCTCGTCGCGCACCTCGACGTTCGCCACGTCCTCGGCGCCGTCCACCAGGTGGATCCGGTCCGGGGCCTCGCCCATCGTGCCGACCACCTCCTCGTGGCCCTCGTGGCCGACCAGCAGGATGTCGTAGCCCTCGTCGGCGAACCGGACCGCCTCCTTGTGCACCTTGGTGACCAGCGGGCAGGTGGCGTCGATGGTGGCGAGCTTGCCGGCCCTGGCCTCGTCGTGCACGGACGGCGCCACGCCGTGCGCCGAGAAGACCACGATCGAGCCCTCCGGCACCTCCTCGGTCTCGTCCACGAAGATCGCACCCTGCTTCTCCAGGGTCTGCACGACGTACTTGTTGTGGACGATCTGCTTGCGGACGTAGATCGGCGCCCCGTACTGCTCCAGGGCCTTCTCCACGGCGATGACGGCGCGGTCCACGCCCGCGCAGTAGCCCCGGGGGGCGGCGAGCAGGACACGGCGCGGTGCGGTGGTCGACATGGCATCCATGGTACGGGCGGGTGCGGCCGCCCCGGTGCCGCGCCGACGCACCGTCGCCTGCGGGGCGCGCACGGCCTCGGATGCTCCAATTCGAAGCGTGAGCGAACGACTCGAGGCGAACCGGCTGCGCCGCAGCCTGGACCTGCGCGACCTGGTGGTCTACGGTCTGCTCTTCATCGCGCCGATGGCGCCGGTCGGGATCTTCGGGGTGCTGGAGGCCCGGAGCCACGGCGCGGTCGCCACGGTCTACCTGGTGGCGACCGTCGCGATGGGTTTCACCGCCTCCTCGTACGCGCAGATGGTGCGCGCGGTGCCGCAGACCGGATCGGTCTTCGCCTACGCCCGGGCCGGGCTCGGCGAACTGCCGGGGTTCGTCGCCGGCTGGATGGCGATGCTCGACTACCTGCTGATCCCGGCGGTCGCCTACCTCTTCTCGGGGATCGCGCTGCACTCCCTGGTGCCGGGCGTGTCACGGTGGGCCTGGACCGTGCTGGCGGTGCTGGTGACCACCGCGCTCAACCTGTCCGGGGTGCGGACGGCCGCCGCGGTGGGGTTCGGGGTGCTGGCGATGGAGCTGGCGGTGCTGGCGGTCTTCGTGCTCGCCGCGATCGTGGTGCTGGCCGCGAACGGGACCGTCCGCCCGGTGCTGGCGCCGCTGGTCGGCGTCAGCGGCTTCTCGGTGCCCGCGGTACTGGGCGCGGTGAGCGTGGCGGTCCTCTCCTACCTGGGGTTCGACGCGATCGCCTCGTTCGTGGAGGAGGCGGTGGGGGCCTCGGCGGCGGTGGCCCGGGCGGTACTGCTCTGCCTGGCGCTGGCCGGCGGGCTCTTCGTGGCGCAGACCTACCTGGCCGCGCTGCTGGAGCCGCTCACCCCGGAGCAGCTGGCCGAGCAGCCGGCCGCGCAGGGATCGGCCTTCTACGACACGGTGGACACCGCTGTGGGGCCCTGGCTGCACGTCCTGGTGGCGGTGAGCAAGGCGATCGGGGCGGCCTTCGCGGCGCTGGCCGGGCAGGCGGCGGCCGGGCGGCTGCTCTTCGCGATGGGCCGCGAGGGACGGCTGCCGCGGTGGCTGGCGGCGGTGGACCGGGCCTCCGCGGTGCCGCGCCGGGCCCTGCTCGCGGCGGCCGTGGTGACGCTGGGCGCGGCGGGCTGGGCGGCCGGGCGCTCCGACGGGCTGGACCGGCTGACCTCGGTGGTGGACATCGGCGCGCTGAGCGCGTTCACGCTCCTGCACGCCTCGGTGATCGGCTGGTACACCGTCCGGCACGGCTCGCCGGACCGGCTGCGGCACCTGCTGGTGCCGCTGCTCGGGATCGCGGTGATCGCCGCCGTGGTGTTCGAGGCCTCGCCCAGCGCGCAGCTGGTGGGGGCCTGCTGGCTGGCGGTCGGGATCGCGGTGGCGACGGTGCAGTACGGGCGGCGCCGGACTGTCGGCGGCCACCGCTAGCCTCGTACGCATGGCCAACCCGAGCTCCCCCGAAGCCCCGATCCCGGTCGCCAAGGTCTCCGCGCTGATCGGCGGCTGGATCGACCGGCTGGGGGCGGTGTGGGTGGAGGGCCAGATCACCCAGCTGAGCCGGCGGCCCGGCATGCAGTTCCTGACCCTGCGTGACCCGGACCACGACGTCTCACTGAGCGTCACCTGCTTCCGCTCGGTGCTGGAACCGCTCGCCGACACGCTGCGCGAGGGCTCCCGCGTGCTGGTGCACGCCAAGCCCGAGTGGTACGCCGCGCGCGGCACGCTCTCGCTGCGGGCCACCGAGATCCGGCTGGTCGGGTTGGGCGAGCTGCTGGCCCGGCTGGAACTGCTCAAGCGCCGGCTGGCCGAGGAGGGCCTGTTCGCGGCCGAGCGCAAGCGCGCGCTGCCGTTCCTGCCGCACTGCGTCGGGCTGGTCACCGGCCGGGCCTCGGCCGCCGAGCGGGACGTGCTGGAGAACGCCCGGCGGCGCTGGCCGGCGGTCCGCTTCGAGGTGCGCAACGTGCCGGTGCAGGGCAACCAGTCGGCGGAACGGGTGATCGCGGCGGTCCGCGAGCTGGACGCCGACCCCGAGGTGGACGTGATCATCGTGGCCCGCGGCGGCGGCAGCGTGGAGGACCTGCTGCCCTTCTCGGACGAGGCGCTCTGCCGCGCGGTGGCCGCGGCCCGGACGCCGGTGGTCAGCGCGATCGGGCACGAGCCGGACCAGCCGCTGCTGGACCTGGTGGCCGACCTGCGGGCGTCGACCCCGACCGACGCGGCCAAGCGGGTCGTCCCGGACGTCGGGGAGGAGACGGCCCGGGTCCGCCAGCTGCGCGACCGGGCCCGGCGGTCGGTGGTCGGGCTGGTCGAGCGGGAACGGGCCGGTCTGGCGGGGGTGCGCAGCCGGCCGGTGCTGGCCGCGCCGGAGCGGCTGCTGGCCGAGCGGGAGCAGGAGCTGACGGCGCTGACGGCGCGCTCGCGGCGGTGCCTGGGGCACCAGCTGGACCGGGCCGAGTCCGACCTCGGGCACACCCTGGCCCGGGTGGTGGCGCTCTCCCCCGCCGCCACGCTGGAGCGCGGCTACGCCGTGCTGCAGCGCGCGGACGGCGCGGTGGTGACCGATCCGGCGCAGGTGGCGGCCGGCGAGCGGCTGCGCGCCCGGGTCGCCCACGGCTCGCTGACGGTGACGGCGGAGGACTAGGGCGGGCCCTGGCGGCGCGGCGAACCGCCCGGCGCTGTCGGCCCCGGCCCGTAGGCTGGCGGCATGGCAGACGAGGACGGGCAGCACCCCACCACCAGCGCCGCGACCGACCCGGCGGCGGACGACGCACTGGGCTACGAGCAGGCCCGGGACGCGCTGCTGGACGTGGTCCGGCGCCTGGAGACCGGCGGCATCACGCTGGAGGAGTCGCTCGCACTGTGGGAGCGCGGCGAGCAGCTGGCCAAGGTCTGCCAGCGCCGGCTGGACGGCGCCCGGGCCCGGCTGGACGCGGCGCTCGCCGCCGAGCAGGCCGAGCAGGGCGAGCGGACCGCGGCCGACGGCGACCAGCGCGACTAGACCCCCACGACTGTGACGCGGCTCACCTCGCCTTGAGGAACAGTTGAAAATTCACCTATGTTGTCAGGTAACGAGCGGCACCCCGGCCGCCCTTCCCGACAGCACTGAGGTGTAGCACCCATGACCACCGCCAACGACGCGCTCGTCCTCGACGCCGCGGCCCAGGACCTGCTCTTCCGCGAGGCCCGGACCGCCAACACCTTCACCGACGAGCCGGTCACCGACGAGCAGCTCCAGGCCATATACGACCTGGTCAAGTACGCGCCGACCGCGTTCAACCAGCAGCCGCTGCGCGTCGTCCTGGTCCGCTCCACCGAGGCCCGCGAGCGCCTGGTGGCCCAGATGTCGGACGGCAACAAGGCCAAGACCAGCACCGCCCCGCTGGTCGCCATCCTGGCCGCCGACAACGAGTTCCACGAGGAGCTGCCGACCCAGTTCCCGGCCTTCCCGGCCGCCAAGGACGTCTTCTTCTCGGAGCGCTCGGCCCGCGAGGGCTCGGCCCACTTCAACGGCTCGCTGCAGGTCGGCTACTTCATCATCGGCGTGCGCGCCGCCGGCCTGGCCGCCGGCCCGATGACCGGCTTCAACGCCGAGGGCATCAACAAGGAGTTCTTCGGCGACGGCGAGCACTCGGTGCTGGCCGTGGTGAACATCGGCAAGCCGGGCGCGGACGCCTGGTACCCGCGCTCGCCGCGACTGGCCTACGACGAGGTCGTCACCACCGTCTGAGCCGACCCGCACACCACGATGGCGGGGACCCCACCGGGGTCCCCGCCATCGGCGTGTCGGCGGCTCAGTGCAGCGCGGCGGCCAGCTGGGCCAGCTCGTCGTAGGAGGCGCTGCCGGTGACCACCGTGGTGGCCGTGCCGGTCGGCTCGGTCAGGCCGCGGTAGGAGTCGCCCTGGTAGCGCTCCCACTGCTTGCCGTCCACGGTCGCGCTGCCGTCCGGCTGGTAGCCGGGCACCACGGTGGCCAGCACGACGTCCTTGGCCGCGTCGCTCTGCTCGAGAGCCGCGTACTTGCCCTCCGGGGTGACGAAGCCCAGGTGCCAGGTGGCGATGCCGCTGTTCCCGGCCGGCGGCGTGTACTGCACCGAGGTGGCCCGCCAGCCGGCCGGCAGCCCCTGCGGGGCCAGCAGCGGGTAGGGCGCGGCGCGCTTCGCCGAGCTGTACGACGAGCTGTAGTCCACGACCCGCACCGGATCACTCGCCGAGTGCGGGATGAACAGATACGCCACCAGGGCCACACCACCGACGGCGAGCATCGACAGGATCATGTCCCGTACGGTCTGCCGGCCTCTCATGCCACCTTTGCCTGCCACCCCCACATGGTGACCCATCGCGCCCCACGACCCGGCACCCGGGGTGGCCGTCAAGGGGGGAACCACCCCAAACCGGCACAGAACCACTGGTGGCCGGGACCTGCGGCACAGACAGTCATCCCGTACACCGATACGATCGGATGACCCTCATCGCAGCGCTCGACCAGACAGTAGTCGATCGCTCACTGGCCGTCGCGTACAGAGAGGTATCGACGATGACCGCGCAGTATCCCTCCCATCTCCCGCGAGCCCTGGAGGTCGCCCCCGAGGCGCCCGACCGGAACCTCGCCCTGGAACTCGTCCGGGTGACCGAGGCAGCGGCCATGGCGGCCGGCCGCTGGGTCGGCCGTGGCGACAAGAACGGCGCCGACGGCGCGGCCGTGAAGGCCATGCGCACCCTCGTCTCCACCGTCTCGATGAACGGCGTGGTCGTCATCGGCGAGGGCGAGAAGGACGAGGCCCCGATGCTCTACAACGGCGAGCGGGTCGGCGACGGCACCGGCGCCGAGTGTGACGTCGCGGTGGACCCGGTGGACGGCACCACGCTGACCGCCAAGGGCATGAACAACGCCGTCGCCGTCCTGGCGGTCGCCGACCGCGGCACCATGTTCGACCCCAGCGCCGTCTTCTACATGGACAAGCTGGTGGCCGGCCCCGAGGCCGCCGACTTCGTCGACATCACCGCCCCCGCGGGGGTCAACATCCGCCGGGTCGCCAAGGCCAAGGGCAGCGCCGTCGAGGACGTCACCGTGGTGGTCCTGGACCGCCCGCGCCACGACGGCCTGGTCCGCGAGATCCGCGAGGCCGGCGCCCGGATCAAGTTCATCTCGGACGGCGACGTGGCCGGCGCGATCATGGCCGCCCGCGAGGGCACCGGCGTCGACCTGCTGATGGGTGTCGGCGGCACGCCCGAGGGCATCATCGCGGCCTGCGCGATGAAGTGCATGGGCGGCGTCATCCAGGGCCGGCTGTGGCCCAAGGACGAGGCCGAGAAGCAGAAGGCGCTGGACGCCGGGCACGACCTGGACCGGGTGCTCACCACCGACGACCTGGTCAGCGGCGAGAACGTGTTCTTCGTCGCCACCGGCATCACCGACGGCGAGTTGCTGCGCGGCGTGCACTACCGCCAGGAGACCGCCACCACCAGCTCGCTGGTGATGCGCTCGAAGAGCGGCACGATCCGGCGGATCGACTCCACCCACAAGCTGTCCAAGCTGCGGGCCTACAGCGCGATCGACTTCGACCGCGCGAACTGACGACGCCGGCCGGCGGGCCGGGCGCGGCGGACCGGGCGAACCCCGGGAGCCGCGCTCAGCCCGCTATCCGGCCGTGCTCGGCCGCCAGTCGGTCGGCCACCCGGGGCGCCTCGCGCAGCTCGCCGTCCCGACGGCGGCGCCGGGAGAGCACCACCCGGCGCTCGGCCGCCGTCAGCCCGCCCCAGACCCCGTACGGCTCCGGCTGGGCCAGCGCGTGCTCGCGGCACTCCAGCAGCACCGGACAGCGGGCGCAGACCTGCTTGGCCTGCTCCTCCCGGGTCAGCCGGGCCGCGGTGGGCTCCTTGGACGGCGCGAAGAACAACCCGGCCTCGTCCCGGCGGCAGGCCGCGCCGGTGTGCCAGGGGTTGTCCTCCAGCTGGTCGAGCCGGACACCCCCGGATTCCCGCCGCTGCGGGGCGGCGGCGATACGGACGACAGCGGTGGTGCTGGGCTCGATCGGGTGCAGCACGGCGACTCCAGACACAGGCTCGGGGAAGACTCGCGTCAACTGCCCGGCTACGCGACGCGGGCGCCCCGCGCGGTGGTGCGACCGCAGCCGTTCAGGAAACGATGTGCGAGAGGAACTACCCCGCGCCATCCCGGTTCATGCACACGGTAGGCGCCCGGACACCGTCTGCACTCGCCCAACCGCGAGCACTGGTGGTCGAGTTGACGGAACGTGAGGCTCCGGCTGGCCGACCCTCAGCCGCCGATCTGCCGGCGCACCCAGTCGGTCAACTTCTTGCCCTTGCGCGGCTTGGCCTCGCAGCCGCCGAAGACGGCCGCACCCTTGACCCGGACCACCGGCGCGTACGGGTCGTCGGCCGTCTGCTCACGCACCGTGAAGCCGCCGAAGATCCCCGCGCCACTGCCGACGAGGCTCACGTTCTCCGGGACCTTGATCTCCACGCCGCCGAAGACCGCGCTCACCTCGATCACCACCTCGGGCGACTCGAAGACCGCGTCGCTGAGGTCCAGCTCCACCCCGCCGAAGACCGCCACCACCTTCAGGTGCGAGCCGACCCGCCAGCGCCCCTTGCGGGTCACCCCGCCGAAGACCGCCACCGCGGTCGGGCTCTCGTTCCGGGCCGCCGGCAGTGGCGGGCCGGCCGGGGACGACCCGGGGGCCGGGTGAGCCGCCGACATCGACGGGTGGCTCGGCAGGTCGCGGGTGAGCGGGGCCAGCTCGCCCAGGGTCTTGGCGGCGTAAGCCGCGTCGATCCGCTCGGCGTGTTCCTCGGTACTGAGTCGACCCTCGGCGAAGGCGTCGCGCAGCAGCTCGACGATCCGTTCCCGGTCGGCGTCGGAGGCGCGCAGCTCGGCGGGAGCCACCGGCTCCGCGGCGCGCTTGCTCATTGGTACGGGCTGGCGGTCGGCCGGATCCTGTGCCGGGGTGTTGTCCACGGCCCAAGCCTAGCCAGTCCGGCAAGTCACGAACGAGTGTTCTCCCGGTACGAAGTGAGCCCCGTCACGCAGGCTCACCTGCCCGCACGGGCCCGCCCCCCGGCGTTCTACGCTGGAGGGCGCTTCGCCGACGCAGCCGATTCCACCCCGTGAAGGACCATCGATGGCAGCCACGCCAGACTTCGCCTACTCCGACCTCCTCCCGCTCGGGGCCGACCCCACCCCGTACCGCAAGCTGACCTCCGAGGGCGTCAGCACCTTCGAGGCCGGCGGGCGGCGCTTCCTGCAGGTCGAGCCGGAGGCGCTGCGGCTGCTCACCGCCGAGGCGATGCACGACATCGCGCACTACCTGCGACCGGCCCACCTGGCCCAGCTGCGCCGGATCCTGGACGACCCGGAGGCCAGCCCGAACGACCGCTTCGTGGCACTGGACCTGCTGAAGAACGTCAACATCTCGGCCGGCGGTGTGCTGCCGATGTGCCAGGACACCGGCACCGCGATCGTGATGGGCAAGCGCGGCCAGTCCGTGCTGACCTCGGGCGGCGACGAGGCCGCGATCGCCCGCGGCGTCTTCGACGCGTACACCAAGCTCAACCTGCGCTACTCGCAGATGGCCCCGCTGACCATGTGGGACGAGAAGAACACCGGCTCCAACCTGCCGGCGCAGATCGAGCTGTACGCGACCGACGGCGACGCGTACAAGTTCCTCTTCATGGCCAAGGGCGGCGGCAGCGCCAACAAGTCGTACCTGTACCAGGAGACCAAGGCGATTCTCAACGAGAAGAGCATGCTGGCCTTCCTGGAGCAGAAGATCCGCTCGCTGGGCACGGCCGCCTGCCCGCCGTACCACCTGGCGATCGTGGTCGGCGGCACCAGCGCCGAGTTCGCGCTGAAGACCGCCAAGTACGCCTCCGCGCACTACCTCGACCAGCTGCCGACCTCCGGCGACGCGGCCACCGGCCACGGCTTCCGCGACCTGGAGCTGGAGGCCAAGGTCTTCGAGCTGACCCAGAAGATCGGCATCGGCGCCCAGTTCGGCGGCAAGTACTTCTGCCACGACGTGCGGGTGATCCGGCTGCCGCGGCACGGCGCCTCGCTGCCGGTCGCGATGGCCGTCTCCTGCTCGGCCGACCGCCAGGCGCTCGGCAAGATCACCGCCGAGGGCGTCTTCCTGGAGCAGCTGGAGACCGACCCGGCGAAGTACCTGCCGGAGACCACCGACGCCCACCTGGACGACGCGGTGGTCAGGATCGACCTCAACCAGCCGATGGCGCAGATCCGTTCGGAGCTGTCCAAGCACCCGGTGAAGACCCGCCTGTCGCTCACCGGCACCCTGGTGGTGGCCCGCGACATCGCGCACGCCAAGATCAAGGAGCGGCTGGACGCGGGCGAGGGCATGCCGCAGTACCTCAAGGACCACCCGGTCTACTACGCCGGCCCGGCCAAGACCCCCGAGGGCTACGCCTCCGGCTCGTTCGGCCCGACCACGGCCGGCCGGATGGACTCCTACGTCGACCAGTTCCAGGCCGCCGGTGGCTCGATGGTGATGCTCGCCAAGGGCAACCGCTCCAAGCAGGTCACCGACGCCTGCGCCAAGCACGGCGGCTTCTACCTCGGCTCGATCGGTGGCCCGGCCGCCCGGCTCGCCCAGGACTGCATCAAGAAGGTCGAGGTGCTGGAGTACGCCGAGCTGGGCATGGAGGCGGTCTGGCGGATCGAGGTCGAGGACTTCCCGGCCTTCGTGGTGGTCGACGACAAGGGCAACGACTTCTTCACCGAGGCCACCGACACGGCTCCGCTGATCACCAACATTCCGGTGCGCTCGGCGCAGTAGCGGCGCGCGAATGCCGAACGTCCCGCGCCGGAGACTCCGGTGCGGGACGTTCGGTTTGCCTCGGACGGCGTGTCACGGACTCGGCGTGATCAGGCCAAGCGGCCGGGTCGGGCCGTCGTGCAGCGGCTGGGCCTGGGCCGGCACGGTCGGCACGACCTCCTCCTCAGTGCCATTGGCGGTCACGGCCTGCGTCACCGCGTCCGTCACTTGCTGGTCAACGGCCTGCGCGGACGCGGGGGCCGCGATCGTCCACGCTCCCGGCTCCTCGGAAGCAGTAGTCGAGTTCTCGTTTTCGGCCATTGCGGGTGCCTTTCCAGTCGTGACACGCAGCCTCCGCCCGGCTGGGACCAGTCGGACTGAAGGACAGTATTGTAGGAATCGTTAAATGTCTTATAAACAGCCCTCCCCATGCTCACTCTGTCGGCCGCACCCCGTCCCAGCTGCGCTGATGTCCAACTGAGCACGGAGGGCCATACTTTGCAGGTGAATTACCGCCACCCTCGGGGGATCTCATGGAGCTTCAGGTAACGCCGCACAGCGATGTGCTGCGCTTCCAGGTGCTCGGTCCGGTCCAGGCCTGGCGCGGTGAGCAGGCGCTGGCCCTCGGATCCCCGCAGCAGCAGGCGATCCTGACCTCGCTGCTGCTGCGCCGCGGACGGCCGGTCACCACCCAGGAGTTGGTGGACGATCTGTGGGGCGACCGGCCGCCGCCACAGGCGGTCGCCGCGCTGCGCACCTACGTCTCCCGGCTGCGCTCGGTCATCGAGCCGGACCGCGAGGTCCGCAAGCCCGCCGAGCTGCTGGTCTCGGTCCGGGACGGCTACGCGCTACGCGTGTCCGCGGCCGCCCTCGACCTGGCGGTCTTCGACGCCCAGGTCGCCGAGGCGACCAAGGCCCGGCAGAACGGCGACCCGGCGGCCGCGCACCGACTGCTGCTCTCCGCACTCACCCTGTGGAGCGGTCAGCCACTGGCCGGGATCCCCGGACCGTACGCGGACGCGCAGCGGCTGCGGCTCGGCGAGCGCCGGGTGGCAGCGCTGGAGGAGCGCTTCGCGACGGCGCTCGACACCGGCCTGCACGCCGAGGTCACCGCCGAGTTGAACTCGCTCGCCACCGAACACCCGCTGCGCGAGCGGCTGCGCGAGCTGCTGATGCTCGCGCTCTACCGCAGCGGCCGGCAGGCCGAGGCGCTCAGCGTCTACGCGGCCACCCGGAAGCTGCTGATCAACGACCTCGGCGTGGAGCCCGGCGCCAGCCTCGCCGCCATGCACTCGCGGATCCTCTCCGCCGACCCGACACTGATGTACGCCCCGCCGGAGCCGCCCCCGCCGGCGGCCGAGAGTGGAGCACTCGCGCCGCCCACCCCGCCAGCCCAACTCCCGGCCGACGTCTCGGACTTCAGCGGCCGCACCGAACTGGTCGGCGAGCTGCGGGCGGTCCTGCAACGCGCCTCCGGGCAGGCCGTGGTGGTCACCTCGCTGGCCGGCATCGGCGGTGTCGGCAAGACCACCCTCGCGGTGCACGTGGCACACAGCGTCCGCGCCGAGTTCCCGGACGGGCAGCTCTACGTGGACCTGCGCGGGGCCGGTGCCACTCCGGCCGACCCCGCGGTGGTGCTCGGCGACTTCCTCTACGCGCTGGGCTCCGGCGAGCCCCCGGAGTCGTTCGAGCAGCGGGTCGCGCTCTACCGCTCGCTGCTGGCCGAGCGCCGGATGCTGATCATGCTGGACAACGCGCACGACGTCGAGCAGGTCGCCCCGCTGATTCCCGGCGTGGCCGGCTGCGCGGTGCTGGCGACCAGCCGCTCCCGGCTGGCCGGGCTACCCGGCGCGCACTTGGTGGACGTCGAGGAGCTGAGCCCCGAGGAGGCGCTCGAACTCTTCGCGGCGATCGTCGGCCGGCGCCGGATCGAGGCCGAGCCGGAGGCCGCCCTGGCCGTGGTGAAGGCCTGCGGATTCCTGCCGCTGGCGGTCCGGATCGCCGCCGCCCGGCTGGCCAGCCGGCCGCGCTGGAGCGTCTCGGACCTGGCCCGGCGGTTAGCGGACCAGCGGCGCCGGCTGGACGAGCTGCAGCTGGGCAACCTGGCGGTGGAGACCACCCTCGGGCTCGGCTACGGCCAGCTGCAGCCCGAGGAGGCCCGGGCGTTCCGGCTGCTGACCTCGGTGGACAGCCCCGACCTGCCCCTGCCCGCGGTGGCCGCACTGCTCGGCAGCTCCGAGGAGCGCGCCGAGGAGCTGGCCGAGGCGCTGGTCGAGGCCAACATGCTGGAGTGCTTCAGCCCCGGCCGCTACCGCTACCACGACCTGCTGCGGCTCTTCGCGCGCAAGCAGGCCGAGAAGACGCATGCTCAGGAGGACGAGCAGGCCGGGCTGCTGCGGCTGCTCGACCTGCTGCTCGCGACCCTGCGCAACGCCGCGCAGACCCTGGAGCCGGACGACCTGCTGGCCGAGGCGCTGCACCACCCCGAGCACCCCGGGATCCGCTTCGAGAGCACCGCCACGGCCCGCGGCTGGCTGCGCACCGAGTTCCCACTGCTGCTGGCCACCATCGAGCGGACCGGCGCCGGCACCGACTCCGCAGAGCTGATGCGCCGCGGTATCGACGTGCTGATCACGCTCCGCTCGCTGGTCGAGGAGCGGCTGCACGGGGACCGGATCCAGCAGATCCTGGAGGCCGCCGAGCGCGGCGCGCTGACCCAGGCCGATGACCAGGCAATCGCCCGAGTACGCTTCGCGGTCGGCGTGGCCCGCCACATGGCCGGCGACTACCCCGGCTCGGAGGCCGCCCTGCGGGAGTGCCTGGAACTGCTGAGCCGGACCGAGACGCCGATCCTGCGGTCCACAGTAGCCAGCCTGTTGGGCACCGTCCTGGTCGCCACGAGCCGCCCGGAGCAGGCCCTGCTCACCTTCGGCGAGGCGCGCGACATCCTCCGCAGCCTGGCCGCCAAGAGCAGCGAGGCGCGCGTGCTGGGCAACATGGCCAGGGCTCACCTCGCCTTGGGGCAGCGGGAGTTGGCGATCGAGTCGGCCGAGGCCGCGCTGGCCACCGCACGGCCCTCCGGCAACGCCTACTGCATCACCGACTCGCTCTACCAACTTGGCGTCGTGCTGGGCTCGGTGGGCTCGCCCGCGCAAGCTGCGGTGCATTTGTTGGAGGCGCGCCAGCGCTATCAGGAGCAGCAACAGCCCTTCTGGGAAGGCCTTTCACTGGCCCGGTTGGCGGGCTGCCTGCTGAAGGCCGGCCGGGCCGACGAGGCCGCGCTGGCCGCCGCGGAGGCGGAGCCGATCGCCCAGGAGGTGGAGAACGCCTATCTGCAGGGCCTGGTGGCGGCCGCCTCCGGCGAGGCGCTGCTCCGGCTCGGCGACCGGACGGTCGGCCTGGACCGGCTCCGCGCGGCCCTCGGCATCTTCACACGGCTCGGTGTGCCCGAGGCCCGGCACGTCCAGGACCTCATCGACGATCAGCACACCGAGCCTCCCGCCACCCCCGCGCCGTGATGCCGGGATCCCCCGTGGCTCCCGGTATCGGTGGTGCCGGGAGCCCCCGTGACTCCCGGACCCACCCACCCGGAGGCTCCCCGTCGGCCTCCGGCTCCCCCGTGTTGCGGAAAGCGCTTGTTCCCCCCGGAAGAGTGGTGACCCCGCAGCCCCCCGGCTGCGGGAGCACCTCTCTGCGCTTCCCCGGCGCTGAGAAGACTCTGACACCCGGCGATTGACGTTCGATAAACGAGATCTCGGCGGGCCCGTGGGCCGGTCGCGCGGCGTGCGGTGGGCCGCGCACCCCCCTCACCCACCCCATCGTGCTTCGATGTGCCGGGCATATTCATCCGATCAGCCAGGAGTTGGCCGGAAACCGACTGCGCACCGCTCTGATCACGCATATTCTCAGAGGCCGGATGGCTGATGCGGGGCTGATCGGCGCACGCCGATCGATATCCGGACAGTGGTATGGACCGGAGCGGGTGAGGAGACGCGGGACACCGCGGGACGCGGCGAGCGGGACACCGCGGTCGTGGGCAGCGGCCGGTGGCCAGGGGAAAGGTGCCTCTCAATCGTGACGACGGGACAGATATCAGGGCCCGCCCCGGGCGTGACTCCGGGCCGGACGGCCGGGGTGCCGAAGGCCGACCACGGCACCGGCGATCCGAGCCGCCGCCTCACCGCCACCGGGCCACTGCCCGGCCCCTCCCGCCCCCACGACCGGTAAGAACAGGCAGCCGTGCGCGACCATCCGATCCCCCAGGCCGGCCGCCCGCCCGCCGTGCCGCCCCCGCGCCGCCCACCGCCCCGGCGGCCGGGCCCGCCGGCCGTCCCGCTCAACCTCCGGGTCCGCCGGGCCCTGGACGAGCGGATGGCCTACCTCAACGACGCCACCCGGCTGATCAACGGCAGCCTGGACCCGGCCGGCCCGGTCCGCGGCCTGGTCCGGGTGCTGGTCCCGGCGCTGGCCGACGCCGCCCTGGTGCACCTGCGCGAGCCGGCCCCGGCGGGCGGGCGGGACCGCAGCCGCCCACCCGGCGCACTGCGGCTGCACCGGGCCGAGGGCACCAGGCTGGGCCGCGGCCGTCCGACGGTGACCGCCGCGCCGGGCGGGGCACTGGCCGCGACGCTGCGTCAGCAGGCCCCGGTCGGGCCGCTGGTGCTGGGCGACCCGGACGGCGAGCGGCTGCGCCCGCTCTTCGCCGAGCTGTACGGCCCCCGGGCGCTGCGCGCGCTGGCCCCCGGCACCGCGCTGCTCGCACTGCCGCTGCACGGGCGCGGCGCGGTGCTCGGGCTGCTGGTGCTGGTCCGCCGCCCCCAGCGCGACGCGGGCGTCCCCGCCCACTTCGACAGCGCCGACAGCCACACCGCGGCCCAGCTCGCCACCGTGGCCGGCCTCGCGCTGGACACCGCGCTGCGCTACACGCGGGAGTCGGAGATCGCCGACCGGCTGCAGCGCAGCATGCTGCCCGCCCGCCTGCCGCAGCAGTACGGCGTCCGGCTGGCCCACCGCTACCTCCCGGGCGAGAGCGACGCCCAGGTGGGCGGCGACTGGTACGACGCCGTCCCGCTGCCGGGCAACCGGATGGCGCTGATCGTCGGCGACGTGATGGGCCACTCGCTGACCTCGGCGGCGGTGATGGGCCAACTGCGGACCAGCGCGCAGACCCTGGCCGCACTCGACCTGCCACCGCACGAGGTGCTCTACCACCTGGACGAGCAGGCCCAACGGCTCGGCCGCGAGCAGCACCTGGCCACCTGCGTCTACGCGGTCTACGACCCGATCGCCAACCGGATCGTGGTCGCCAACGCGGGCCACATGCCACCCGCGCTGGTCCACCCGGACGGCCGGGCCGAGCTGCTCGACCTGCCGGCCGGCGCGCCGATCGGCGTCGGCGGGGTCGACTTCTGCTCCACCGAGCTGCCCGCACCGCCCGGCTCGGCCCTGCTGCTCTTCACCGACGGCCTGGTGGAGTCCCGACGCCGGCCGATCACCGACGGGCTGGAGCGGCTGCGGGCCCGGCTGACCGACGCCCACCAGCACTCGCCCGAGCAGCTCTGCCACGAGGCGCTGCGGATCCTGCCACCGGGCGACCGGGCCGACGACATCGCGCTGCTGGCCGCGGCCTTCGACGGGATCCCGGCCGAGGACGTCGCCTTCTGGTACCTGCAGCCACGGCACGAGACCCCGGGCCGGGCCCGCCGGCTGGCCGGCCACGCGCTGCGCCGGTGGGGGCTGGAGCCGCTGGCCGAGAGCGCCGAGCTGATGGTCAGCGAGCTGGTCACCAACGCGATCCAGCACGCCACCCGGCCGGTCACGCTGCGGCTGGTGCGCACCTCGCTGCTGCGCTGCGAGGTGGGCGACGACAGCCCGCAGCTACCCCGGCGCCGGCAGGCCGGGCCGCAGGACGAACGGGGTCGGGGGCTGCAACTGGTCGCCCGGATCGCCGAGCGCTGGGGTGCCACCCGGCTCGGCGGCGGCAAGGTGGTCTGGTTCGAGCAGCGGCTGCCCTGAACCCGGCTCAGCGGACCAGCCGGACCGGCAGGTCCGCGAGCACCGCCCGCAGCGACTCGGCGAACCGGTCGTACTCGGCGGCGCGGGCCGAGCCGGGCCGGGTGGCCAGGCCGATCCGCCGCCCCGGCGCGGGCTGGGCGAACCGCACCGAGGCCAGCCGCCCGGTGCGCCCGGCCTCCACCTCCAGCGCGGTGGCCGGCAGCAGGGTGACCCCGAGGCCGCCCGCCACCAGCTGCACCAGGGTGCCGAGGCCGGCCGCCCGGGTGGTGCCGCCCGCCTCGGCGCCGACCTCGCGGCAGAGGTCCAGCGCCTGGTCGCGCAGGCAGTGGCCCTCCTCCAGCAGCAGCACGTCCAGGTCGAGCAGCACCTCCCGGGGGACGTCGGTGCGCCCGGCCAGCTCGTGCTCGGGCGGGGTGACCAGCACGAAGTCCTCGTCGAACAGCGGGATGTCGCGGGTCGGCGGCGAGCCTCCGCCGGGCAGCGCGAGCAGCAGCAGGTCGAGCCGGCCGGCCGCCAGGCCGTCCAGCAGCGCGGCGGTACGCTCCTCGTGCACGTGGAGCTCGAGCTCGGGGTAGCTGTCCCGGACCAGCCGCAGCACCGTGGGCAACAGGTAGGGCGCGACGGTGGGGATCACCCCGAGGTGCAGCGGGCCGGTGAACGGGCGGCGGGCCGCCTCGACCTCCTCGGTCAGCTCGGTCAGCGCGGCCAGCACCCGGCGGGCGTGCCCGGCCACGCGCCCCCCCAAGGGGGTGATGATGACCTTGCGCGTCGTACGCTCGACGAGCTGCGCGCCGAGCGACTCCTCCAGCGCGGCGACCGCGCCGGAGAGCGCCGGCTGGCTGGTGCCGATGGCCGCCGCGGCCTCTCTGAAGTGCAGGTGTTCAGTCACCGCCAGGAAGGCCCGGAGCTGGGCGACGCTGGGGGTGCGGGGCTTGGGGTTCTGGGTACTGATAGCTCTCTCCGATCAGAGAGAACGAGTCTAGCTATTTCCCTGATCAGTGTGCGTCATGGCACGGTTGATCACGTTCCGGCCGTCGAACCACAGGCGCCCGGGCTCACTCCCCTCAGCATCCAAACCAGGAGAAGCGAACGTGCTCACGATCGGTGACAAGTTCCCCGAGTTCGACCTCAAGGCCTGCGTGGACCTCGACGCCGCGAACGCCTTCGCCGACATCAACCACAAGTCCTACGAGGGCAAGTGGAAGATCGTCTTCTTCTGGCCGAAGGACTTCACCTTCGTCTGCCCGACCGAGATCGCCGCGTTCGGCAAGCTGAACGAGGAGTTCGCGGACCGCGACGCGCAGATCCTGGGCGTCTCCGGCGACTCCGAGTTCGTCCACCACGCCTGGCGCAAGAACCACGCCGACCTGCGTGACCTGCCCTTCCCGATGCTGGCCGACATCAAGCACGAGCTGATGCAGGCCTGCGGCGTCCAGGCCGAGGACGGCACCGCCCAGCGCGCGGTCTTCATCGTGGACCCGAACAACGAGATCCAGTTCGTCATGGTCACCGCCGGCTCGGTCGGCCGCAACCCGCAGGAGGTCCTGCGGGTGCTGGACGCCCTGCAGACCGACGAGCTCTGCCCGTGCAACTGGAGCAAGGGCGAGGACACCCTGGACGCTGCCGCCCTGCTGGCCGGCTGACCATGGCGCTCGACGAACTGAAGGCCGCGCTCCCCGAGTACGCCAAGGACCTCAAGCTCAACCTGAGCGCCCTGATCGGCAACTCGACGCTGCCCGAGCAGCAGCTCTGGGGCACCGTGCTCTCCTGCGCGATGGCCACCGGCAGCAAGGCCGTGCTGAGCGAGCTGGAGCCGCAGGCCAAGGAGATCCTCTCCGAGCAGGCGTACAACGCGGCCAAGGGCGCCGCCGCCATCATGGCGATGAACAACGTCTACTACCGCACGGTGCACCTGCTCTCCGACAAGGAGTACGGCAACCTGCGGGCCGGACTGCGGATGAACTTCATCGCCGCGCCCGGCGTGGAGAAGCTCGACTTCGAGCTCTGGTCGCTGGCGGTCTCCGCGATCAACGGCTGCGGCATGTGCCTCGACTCGCACGAGCAGGTGCTGAGCAAGGCCGGGGTCTCGCGTGAGACGATCCAGGCCGCGTTCAAGATCGCTGCGGTGATCCAGGCCGTGGCGTCCGTGCTGGACGCCGAGGCCCAGCTGGTCTGACCTGACCCGGCTCCGTCCGAGGCCCCCGCTCCCCGGAGCGGGGGCTTCGGCGTGCCAGCAGCTCCAGCCCGGCCACCGCCTCCGGCCCGAAGACCAGCGCCGCCCGCGGCGCCCCGCGCAGCCGCAGCATCGCGTAGAGGACGTCGGCGAACGGCTGCACCGCCAGCGCGTGGGCGACCGCGGCCGCCTCGGCCTGCTCGTCCAGCGCCTCCAGGTGGGCCAGGTCGCGCAGCATCGAGCGGCAGCGCACGTACGCCTGGGCCCGGCCGCGCTCCAGCACCGGGCGGTCCAGCCCGAAGATCTGGATCGTCTCGCGGCCCTTGGGCGAGCGCGGGCGGTAGGCGCCGGTGGCCAGCACCAGGTCCAGGTGCTCGGCGGGCTCGTCGGCGGTCGGGTCGATCAGGAGCGGCTCGCCGTGCCGGTCGGTCGGGTAGAGGTCGCGCTTCTGGTTGCTGTTGCAGAACGCGCAGGCCCAGAGGTGGTTCAGCCAGTCGAAGGCGCGCATCGGCGCCATCGCGATCGGCTGGAAGTGGTCGATGCTGGTGCCCTCGCTGTCCCCGCAGTACATGCAGCGGGACAGCCCGGAGGCCATCGCGACCAGGTGCACGCTCAGCTCCCGGCGCACGGTCCGGCTGTCGCGCCACAGCTCGCGCGCCCCGCCGCCCCGGTCGGCCAGCCGCTCGGTCCGGGCGGCCAGCCGGGCGGCCAGTTCCTCGGGCAGTTCCCCGCGCTGGAGCGGGATCACCCGCGCCGCCCGAGCCGGGCCGAGACCTCGTCCACCCGGGCGGAGAGCGAACTCATCAGCTTCTCGCTCAGCTCCTGGTACTCGGCCAGCTCCTCGTCGCTGGAGTCGCCGGCCAGCACCCGCCCCTCGATGTCGCCGAGTCGCCGCCGGGCGTCCTCGGCCTGCTCCGAGTAGGGCGACTCCAGGCCGAACAGCTCGGAGAGCACCGCGTCGTCGCCGCTGCCGTAGACGATCCGGCGGTGCAGTTCCTCGCCGACCGGCTGCGGCGGGAAGTCCTCGTCCGCCCCCGCTACCCGGATCAGCCCGCCCGGGTCGGCCGCCTGGCAGATGTACGGGCTGTGGGTGGAGACGATGAACTGCACGCGGGGGAAGTGCGCCTTCAGCCACGGGCCGATCCGCTGTTGCCAGCTGACGTGCAGGTGGGCGTCGACCTCGTCGATCAGCACCACGCCGGGCAGCGTGATCGCGCCCGACCCGTCCAGCGGCAGGCTGCCGTAGGCGGACTGGAACTGCCGGACCAGGTCGAGCACCAACGCCGCCACCGTGCGGTAGCCGTCGCTCATCTCCCGGAGTGGGAAGTCGGGCCCGTCGACCTGCTGGTCCTCGGCACCCCGTCCGGCCCGGCGGACCCAGAGTCCGTCCGAGTCCACGCGGGAGACCGCGAAGCCGTCCGGCAGCAGACCGTCCGAGAGCAGCGCGGTCACCACGTCCAGCGCCTCCTGCGCCCCGGGGCGCCCCTCCAGGCGGCGGACGTGCTGGTCGACCAGCCAGGAGACGCCCTCGGCGAGCGAGGCCTCCTCGTGGAACAGGGTGGCCAGCCGGCCGACCGGACCAGCCGAGAGCATCAGCCGCTGGCTCTCCCCGAAGCCGCCGAGCAGCCGGCGGAACGGGCCGTAGCCGGCGAAGAACCAGCCGCGCGGGTTCTCCGCCCAGGGCCCGCGCTCGGGGTTGGTCGAGCCGAAGGCGGTCAGCTCCGGGCGCGGGCCCGGGCCGAACGGCGCGAACCCGGGCAGGCCGTAGCCGGCCGGTGCGGCCCCCGGCGCCGGCAGCCGCCACTCCAGCCCGAGCCGCAGGTCGTACTTGGGCGCCTTGCCGCTGCCCGCCAGCCGGTCCACCGTCCAGTCCGGCCGGACGAAGGCCTGCACCCAGCCGGTGCTCTCCCCCGCCGTGATCCACCCGGAGAAGTCGCTGACCAGGCTGCGGGCCACCGCCGGGCCGCCGAGCGCCAGCGCCAGCGCGCGCAGCAGCGTGGTCTTGCCGGAGCCGTTCCGCCCGGCCAGTACCGTCCAGCCGGCCTGCGGAAGCTCCAGCTGCCGTACCTCGCGGGCCGGCGTGAAACCGCGGATGCCCGAGATGCCCAGCCTGGTGACATACATGACGCCACTTTAGGAGTCGGCGGGGGCCTCCGGGGAGTGCTCGTGCAGAACCGCCGCCTCCTGGGCCGCCTCCAGCGCGACGAACACCTCGTGCCCGGCCGCGTTGCGCTGCCGCAGGTAGCCGACCACCGTGTTGGTCACCGCGATCAGCGGCACCGCCACGATCGCCCCGCCGATCCCGCCGATGATCGACCCGGACGCGACGCCGAGCACCACGCCCAGCGGGTGCACCCGGACCGCCCGGCCCAGGATCAGCGGCTGCAACAGGTGTCCCTCGATCTGCTGGACCGCCACCAGCACCACCAGCACCATCCCGGCGGTGTACACGTCCTTGGTCACCAGCGCGATCAGCACCGCCAGCGTGCCGGTGACCAGCGCCCCGACCAGCGGGACGAACGCCCCGAGGAAGATGATCACCGCCAGCGGCATGGCCAGCGGCACGCCGAGCAGTTGGATCCCGATCCCGATGCAGAGCGCGTCGATGAAGGCGACGAAGACCGTGCCCCGGACGTACGCGGTGAGCGTCGCCCAGGCCTTCGGCCCGGCGCCGGCCATCGCGTAGCGGGACTGCCGGGGCAGCCCGCGCAGCGCCCAGTTCCAGATCCGCGCGCCGTCGTAGAGCAGGAAGAAGGTGGTGAAGATGGTCAGCAGCACCCCGGTCAGCACCTCGATGGCGATGCTCACCCCGGTGAAACCGAGCGAGGTGATCTGCTGCGAGTTGTTGCCGATCGCGGTCTGGATCTGGTGGGTGAACTGGGTGATCTGCTGGGGCGTCACGTGCATCGGGCCCTTGACCAGCCAGTTGTGCAGGGTCTCGACACCCGTCTGGGCCCGCGCGGAGACCGCCGAGATGTTGGTGGTCACCTGCCAGACCACGAACCAGCCGACCAGCCCGATCCCGGCCAGCCCGGCCAGGAAGGTGCCGGCCGCGGCGAGCGAGCGCGGCACCCCGTGCCGGCGCAGCCAGGAGACCGTGGGTTCGAGCAGCGCCGAGATCAGCAGGCCGGCCAGCACCGCGAAGGCGACCAGCCGCAACATGTCGACCACGTCGAAGATCACGTAGAGCACGGCGCCGAGCAACAGCAGTCGCCAGGCCGACTCGGCGGCGACCCGCAGGCCCCACGGCACCGCGTCGGCCGGCTTGGCGGGCCGGCCGAGGTGCGAGTCACGGACCGGCGGCGACTGGTAGCCGGCGGGCGCGGCGGCCCGCGGCGCGGGGACCGGCTCCGGTGGTACGGGCTCGGCCACGATGGCGGCGCGTCGGCGCTCCTCCAGCCCGGCGGCGGCCCGGGCCGCTATCGACGAGGTCCCCGCGGCCAAGGCTCTGATCGCCTTGAGTCCCCGCTCACCGCGTGCCATCCCGGTCCGTCCTCCCGATCGCCATCCTGGTCACCCAGGCAGGGCACCCGGGGATGACGCTACCCGGGCCCGGGGCCGATCATGGCAGCGGGCCCCAAAACCGCGTGGCCCCCGGCCTGGGGGCCGGGGGCTGGCACGGTATGACGGTTTCGAGGCCGGTCGGCCGGACCTAGTACCAGCTGTGCGCCTGCCAGAACGACCAGGCGTCGCAGGGGCTGCCGTAACGGCTGTTCATGTAGCCGAGCCCCCACTTGATCTGGGTGGCGGGGTTGGTCCGCCAGTCCGCGCCGGCCGAGGCCATCTTGGAGCCGGGCAGCGCCTGGACCAGACCGTAGGCGCCGGAGCCGGCGTTGGTCGCCTGGTAGTTCCAACCGCTCTCGCGCGTGACGATGTTGCTGAAGCACTGGAACTGGGTGCTGTCGCCGATCATCTGCTGCGCGATGGCCTGGACCGAGCCCGGGCTGACCGAGATCGTCGGGGCCGAGTCGGAGGAGGCGGAGTCGTCCGTGGCGGACATCGCGGACTTGGCCTTGGCCGCGGCGGCGGCCTGGGCCTGCGCCTGGGCCTGTGCGGCAGCGGCGGCCTGGGCCTGCGCCTGGGCCTGCGCGGCGGCCTTGTCCGCGTCGGCCTTCGCCTGCGCGTCGGCTGCCGCCTGCACCCGAGCGGCCTCCTGGGCGGCCTTGGTGGCCGCCGCGTCGGCCGCCACCTGCTGCGCGGTGGCCTGGGCGGTGAAGTTGTCGCTGATGGTCTGTGCCTGGGCGGCTGAGGGAACGTCGGCGAGCAGGCTGGCGCCCGCGACGTCGACCGCCTGGGGGGTCGCGCCCTCGCTGCCCGAGGCCACGCCCACCACGGCACCGACGGCGGTGACGGCGGTGGCGGAGGCCACAGCGACTCCCCGGACCGAGATCCGAGTCACATGGTTTCCTTCCAGCGTCGCCCACGCGTGACCGTGCGGGCGCAACATGCCCCTGGTCGCTGGCCTCCACCTGTGCTGGTCACGGGAGGCACGGGCCCGGCGTCCACTCCGGCGAGGCCGGTGCGGACGAGGAAATCGGGCGGCGTACGGTCCTGCGATATTCAGTTGTCAGCCAACAGCCGGTCCGTACGCGGGGCCTGACAGAACCCACACCATGCCGCAAGCGGACGCGCCAGCGCAATTCCCGGTTGCGTGGCGAAGCTCACATCCTTCGCCCGGGCGCGAGTTGGGCCGCCACTGGGTCAACTGCGGTGCGATGTCATGACGATCCGCCCGCGATCGGCCAGAACGCCGAAGACGGACGGATCGTTCGTATCCCACCACCCGACCCGCTAGGGCTGGATGTCCTCCAGCATCTCGGTCACCAGAGCGGCGATCGGGGAGCGCTCGGAGCGCGTGAGGGTGATGTGCGCGAAGAGCGGGTGCCCCTTCAGCTTCTCCACTACGGCGACCACGCCGTCGTACCGACCGACCCGCAGGTTGTCCCGCTGGGCGACGTCGTGGGTGAGCACCACCCGCGAGCCCTGGCCGATCCGGGAGAGCACCGTGAGCAGCACGTTCCGCTCCAGCGACTGGGCCTCGTCGACGATCACGAAGGCGTCGTGCAGCGATCTGCCCCGGATGTGGGTGAGCGGCAGCACCTCCAGCATCCCGCGGGAGATCACCTCCTCGATCACCGCCGGGGTGGTGACCGCCCCGAGGGTGTCGAAGACCGCCTGGGCCCAGGGGCTCATCTTCTCCGACTCGGAGCCCGGCAGATAGCCGAGCTCCTGGCCGCCGACCGCGTACAGCGGCCGGAACACCATCACCTTGCGGTGCTGCCGGCGCTCCAGTACCGCCTCCAGGCCGGCGCAGAGCGCCAGCGCGGACTTGCCGGTGCCGGCCCGGCCACCGAGCGAGACGATGCCGACCTCGGGGTCGAGCAGCACGTCCAGGGCGACCCGCTGCTCGGCGCTGCGGCCGCGCAGCCCGAACGCCTCGCGGTCACCGCGGACCAGCCGGACCCGGCCGTCCACGGTCACCCGCCCGAGCGCCCGGCCGCGCTCCGAGCTGAGCACCAGTCCGGTGTGGACCGGGAGCTCCTCGGCACCGTCGACCTCGAGGGCGGCCTCGTGCGGCGCGCTGAACAGCGCGTCCACCTGATCGCCGGAGACGGGCAGTTCGGACATTCCAGTCCAGCCGGAGGTGATCGCCAGCTCGGCGCGGTACTCCTCGGCGAGCAGCCCGACCGCGCTCGCCTTGATCCGCATCGGCAGGTCCTTGGAGACGACCGTGACGTCGTACCCCTCCGCCTGCAGGTTGCGGGCGACCGCCAGGATCCGGGTGTCCGCCTCCCCGCCGCCGAGCCGGTAGCCGGCCGGGAGCAGCGAGGTGTCGGAGTGGTTCAGCTCGACCCGGATCGAGCCGCCGATCTCACCGACCGGGATCGGCTCGTCCAACCGGCCGTACCGGATCCGGTAGTCGTCGAGCAGGCGCAGGGCCTGGCGGGCGAAGTACCCCAGCTCGGGGTGGTGCCGCTTGGCCTCCAGCTCGGTCACCACGACCACCGGGAGGACCACCTCGTGCTCCTCGAAGCGCGTCATGGCGAGCGGGTCGGCCAGGAGCACACTGGTGTCAAGGACGTACGTGCGCCGGTCTGGTGTCCGGCGGCTCTTGGAACTGACCACTAGGCCTCCAGGGCGGGCGACCCTGCGTCACCCGCGGCTCACCGGCCCCCGCGACCCCGTTGGTGCCAGGGTGCCGGTCTGCCATGTCTATTCCCTGACGGCGGGTCGGGCATGCCCGGCCAGGCGAACTCCGAGATCACTCCGGATGAACGTTTGTCCACGCCGGCGCCGGGGGTAGGGGGCGACGGAAGGTCAGCCGCCGTAGCGGCGGTGCCGCTCCTCGTAGGCGCGCAGCGCGCGCAGGAAGTCGACCTTGCGGAAGGCCGGCCAGTAGGCCTCGCAGAAGTAGAACTCGCTGTGCGCGCTCTGCCAGAGCAGGAAGCCGGAGAGCCGCTGCTCACCCGAGGTGCGGATGACCAGGTCGGGGTCGGGCTGGCCCTTGGTGTAGAGGCGCTCGGCGATGTGCTCGACGTCGAGGATCTCGGCCAGCTCCTCGATCGTGGTGCCACGCTCGGCATGCTCCTGCAGCAGCGAGCGGACCGCGTCCGCGATCTCGTGCCGGCCGCCGTAACCGACGGCGACGTTGACGGTGATGCCCTCCAGGTGCTCGGTGGCGGCCGCGGCACTCTTCAGGATCTCGGCGGTCTTCGGCGGCAGCACATCGAGCGTGCCGATCGGGTTGACCTTCCACTTCTGGGCGTCGGCGAGACCGGTCACCGCGTCCTCGATGATCCGCAGCAACGGGACCAGCTCGTCCGCCGGGCGGGAGAGGTTGTCGGTGGAGAGCATCCAGAGGGTGACCACCTCGATCCGGGTCTCGTCGCACCAGCCGAGGAACTCCTTGATCTTGTCGGCGCCGCGCTGGTGACCGAAGGCGGTCGAACCGCCGGCCGCCTTCGCCCAGCGGCGGTTGCCGTCCATGATCACGCCGACGTGGTGCGGGGTGCGCCCGAGATGGGCCTCGACCCGCTGACCGTAGAGGTTGTACATGCCGCCCAGCAGGGTGCGCAGACCCGGCGTGCGGTCGACGACATCGCGCAGACCCATGACGTTCAGCCCCTCCGAGCTCGTACCCCCTGGCCCTGGCACTCTCCGCGCTGGGTCCGGAGGAAGCCTACTCCGGCGGTGCAGTCGACGGGAAAGCAGCAGGTGGGGATGGTGTGGAGCCGTCGTCGCGAGAACGCCGGACGGACACGGCGAGGTCTCCGGATCCTCAAGGGCGGGTAAAGGCGGGCGACCGCTCCTTGACGCTCGGCATTGGTCTAGTCCAACTTGTTCGACACGTGGTTGGACGGCCAACCACCCTCGCTCCCGGGCGTCTTCCCGCGCCGTTCCCTCCTCCCCCACCCGGAGCCGCCGCGCCCCCACCGCGGCGGCTCCCCCTCCTCCTCCAGGAGAAACCCCATGGACCGTACGGTCGTCTCCCCCGCCCACCGCCGACGCCGGCGCGTCCTGCCGGCGCTCACCGCCGGCTCCACCGCGCTCGTGCTGGCCGGCGCCGGCCTGGCGCTCACCGCCGGGCCGGCCGGCGCCGCGGTGGGCGACCTGGTGGCCAACGGCGGTTTCGAGACCGGCACCCCGGCCGGTTGGAGTTGCACTGGCAGCGCGAGCGCGGTCTCCACGCCGGTGCACTCCGGCTCCTACGCGCTACAGGGCGTGCCGACCGGCGCGGACACCGCGCAGTGCGGCCAGACCATCGCGGTCCAGCCCAACTCCACGTACACGCTGGCTGGTTGGGTGGAGGGCCCGTACGTCTACCTGGGCGCGAGCGGAACCGGTGGGACGGACCCGAGCAGCTGGTCGGACCAGACCGGCTGGAACCAGCTGAGCAGCACCTTCACCACCGGGGCCGGCACCACCAGCGTCACGGTGTACGTGCACGGGTGGTACGGACAGGGCACGTACGGCGCGGACGACATCACGCTGACCGGACCGGGCGGATCCGGAACGCCCACGCCCACCCCGACGCCGACGCCCACACCGACCCCGACACCAACGCCCACGCCCACGCCCACGCCGACCAGCGCTCCCCCGTCGACCGGCCTGCCCAAGCACCTGCTGACCGGCTACTGGCAGGACTTCGACAACGGCGCCACCGACCAGAAGCTCGCCGACGTGCAGAGCGCCTACGACATCATCGCGGTCTCCTTCGCCAACGCCGACCCGACCAAGCCCGGCGGCATCACCTTCGCCCTCGACCCGACCCTCGCCACCAACCTCGGCGGCTACACCGACGCCCAGTTCAAGGCCGACATCGCCGCCAAGCACGCGGCCGGCAAGAAGGTCGTCCTCTCGGTCGGCGGCCAGAACGGCGCGGTCACCGTCGCCGACGCCAGCTCCGCCGCCAACTTCGCGAGCAGCGCCTACGCGTTGATCCGGCAGTACGGCTTCGACGGCATCGACATCGACCTGGAGAACGGCGTCAACCCGACCTACCTGGCGCAGGCCCTGCACACCCTGGCGGCCGAGGTCGGCCCGGGCTTCGTCCTCACCATGGCCCCGCAGACCATCGACATGTACAACACCAGCGGCGACTACTTCCAACTGGCGCTCGCCACCAAGGACATCCTGACCGTCGTCAACACCCAGTTCTACAACTCCGGTGGGATGAACGGCTGCGGCGGCAAGGTCTACAACCAGGGCACGGTCGACTTCATCACCAGCCAGATCTGCACCCACATCGAGGGCGGCCTCGACCCGTCCCAGGTCGGCATCGGCGTGCCGGCCTCCGCCAGGGCGGCGGGCGGCGGTTACGTGAACTCCACGGTGGTGGACGACGCGTTGGACTGCCTGGCCACCGGCACCCACTGCGGCAGCTTCGTCCCGCCGGCCAAGTGGCCCACCATCCGCGGCGCGATGACCTGGTCCACCAACTGGGATGCCGCGGGCGGCGACGACTTCTCCACCAACGTGGGCGCCCACGTCCACGCCATGCCCTGACTCCGGCCGCGGCACTCCGGCCGCGGGGGGGGGGGCGGGGGGGGGGGGGGGGCGGGGGGGGGGGGGGGGGGGGGGGGGGGGGGAAGGGGGGAGGGGAGGGGCCACGC
>NZ_JBVHLF010000016.1:70991-95549 GCF_055559155.1 Kitasatospora sp. NPDC024654 | reverse complement strand
ATTTTTGGGGGGGGGGGGGCTATGGGGGGGGGGCGGTGCGCCAGGGAGGGGGGCCCCCCCCCCCCCCCCCCACCGCCGTTCAGTGCGCCGAGAGCACCGCGAGCAGCGCGCCGAGCAGCATGCACGGCCCGAACGCCAGCTGGTGGCCGGCCTTGGCCCGCCCGGTCAGCAGCAGCAGTCCGCCCCACAGCGCCGCGCAGAGGAAGCCCGCGAACACCCCGGTGTAGACCGCCGGCCAGCCGTACCAGGCGAGCAGCGCGCCGAGCGCCGGGGCGAGCTTGGCGTCGCCGAAGCCCATCGGGGCGAGCAGCGCCAGCGTCCCGTAGACCGCCCCGAGCACCAGCGCGGCCAGCAGGCAGCGGGTGAGCACGGCCGGTCGGTGGTCCAGCAGCGCGGCCAGCGGCAGCAGTACGGCCGTCCCCAGCGCCAGCCGCAGGGTGAGCGCGTCCGGCAGCCGGCGCTCGGCGGCGTCCACGAAGCCGAGCACCACGCCGAGCAGCCCGGTCCAGGCCAGCAGCAGGCCGATCGGCCAGCTCGCCGCCGCGCCGATCACGGCGCCGACCCCGACCGCGACCAGCTCCACCGCGAGCGGCGCCGGGCCGCCCGGCGCGCCCGTGCGCGGGCAGCGCGCGGTGGGCGGCAGCCACCGGTGCGCCGTGCCGCAGTCGCAGACCCGCAGCGGCTCGCCGTACGGCACGGCGTGGCGGGCCGCCGCCGCACGCAACGGCGGGGCGGCGGCCAGCCCCGCGGTGGCTCCCAGCAGCAGTCCGATCACGACTCCCCCTCTGCCCAACGCCGCCCCCGCGCAATCCCGGGCCGCCGGGAACGCGCGCGGGTTCGGGCGGTGGGCCCGTAGAGTGACCGCATGCAGGTCTTCCAGTCCAGCAAGCTCGCCAATGTCTGCTACGACATCCGCGGCCCGGTACTCGACGAGGCGATGCGACTGGAGGACCAGGGCCATCGCATCCTCAAGCTGAACACCGGCAACCCGGCCGCCTTCGGCTTCGAGGCCCCGTCGGAGATCCTGCAGGACATCCTGCGCAACCTGGCCGGCGCGCACGGTTACGGCGACTCCAGGGGCCTGCTCTCGGCCCGGCGCGCCGTGGTGATGCACTACGAGGAGCGCGGCCTGCACGACCTGGGCGTCGACGACGTCTACCTGGGCAACGGCGTCTCCGAGCTGATCCAGCTGGCGATGACCGCGCTGCTGGACAACGGCGACCAGGTGCTGGTCCCGGCTCCCGACTACCCGCTCTGGACCGCCTCGGTCAGCCTGGCCGGCGGCACCGCCGTGCACTACCGCTGCGACGAGCAGTCCGAGTGGTACCCGGACCTGGCCGACATCGCCGCGAAGATCACCGACCGCACCCGGGCGATCGTGGTGATCAACCCGAACAACCCGACCGGCGCGGTCTACCCGCGCGAGGTGCTGGAGGGGATCGTCGAGCTCGCCCGCCGGCACCAGCTGGTGGTCTACGCCGACGAGATCTACGACAAGATCCTCTACGACGACGCCGAGCACGTGCCGCTGGCCACGCTGGCCCCGGACCTCTTCTGCGTCACGTTCAACGGGATGTCCAAGGCCTACCGGGTGGCCGGCTTCCGGTCCGGCTGGATGGTGCTCTCCGGCGACCGTGGCCGCGCGCCCAGCTACATCGAGGGCCTCAACACGCTGGCCAGCATGCGGCTCTGCGCCAACATGCCGGCCCAGCACGCGGTCGCGGCGGCGCTCGGCGGCCGGCAGTCGATCAAGGACCTGCTGCTGCCCGGCGGCCGGCTGCTGGAGTCCAGGGACGCCGCGTACCGGCTGCTCAACGAGATCCCCGGGGTCAGCTGCGTCAAGCCGAAGGGCGCGCTGTACGCGTTCCCGCGGCTCGACCCGTCGGTCTACAAGGTGCGGGACGACGCCCAGCTGGTGCTGGACCTGCTGCGGTCGCAGCGGATCCTGATCGTCCAGGGCACCGGCTTCAACTGGCCGGATCCGGACCACTTCCGGCTGGTCACGCTGCCGCGCCCGGAGGAGATCGAGGACGCGGTGACCCGGATCGGCACCTTCCTCCAGGGCTACGTGCAGCCGTAGGGCCTTTCCACCGACGAGAGCGGCCCCCGGAACGCCGACGGCCGCAGTCCCCAGCCCGGCGATCCCACTGGTCGGGGAGGATCGCCGGGCCGGAGGCCGCGGCCGTACCGAGGTCGAGCGAGGTCGAGCGAGGTCGAGCGAGGTCATGCCGGTCCGGCCGCCACGCGTTCCGCGCGCGGCGGTCGGACCGGAACCCCGGAGGCGTCAGCCCAGGCGCTTGACCAGCGCCCGGTACTCGTCCCACAGCTGGCTGGGCGTGTGCTCGCCGAAGAGCTCCAGGTGGGCGGGGATCAGCCCGGCCTCCTGCCGCCAGATGTCGGTGTCCACGCTGAGCAGCAGGTCGAGGTCGTCGGCCGACAGCTGCAGGCCGTCCAGGTCGAGCTCCTCGGCCTTGGGCAGCCGGCCGATCGGGGTCTCGACGCCCTCGACCGTGCCCTCCAGGCGGTCGACGATCCACTTGAGCACCCGGCTGTTCTCGCCGTAGCCCGGCCAGACGAACTGGCCGTCGCTGTTCTTGCGGAACCAGTTGACGTAGAAGATCTTCGGCAGCTTGCCGGCGTCGGCCTGCGCGCCGAGCTTCAACCAGTGCGCGAAGTAGTCGCCCATGTTGTAGCCGCAGAACGGCAGCATCGCGAACGGGTCGCGGCGCAGCTCGCCGACCGTGCCCTCGGCGGCGGCGGTCTTCTCGGAGGCGATGTTGGAGCCCAGGAAGACGCCGTGCTGCCAGTCGAAGGACTCGGTGACCAGCGGAACCGCGGTGGCCCGGCGGCCGCCGAACAGGATGGCCGAGATCGGCACACCCGCCGGGTCCTCCCACTCGGGGGCGATGGTCGGGCACTGCGCGGCCGGGACGGCGAACCGCGCGTTCGGGTGGGCGGCCGGGGTGCCGGACTCCGGCGTCCAGTCGTCGCCGCGCCAGTCGGTCAGGTGGGCCGGCGGCTCGTCGGTCAGGCCCTCCCACCAGACGTCACCGTCGTCGGTGAGCGCCACGTTGGTGAAGACGGTGTTGCTGTGCAGGGTGGCGATGGCGTTGGCGTTGGTGTCCACGCCGGTGCCCGGGGCGACGCCGAAGAAGCCGGCCTCCGGGTTGATCGCGTAGAGCCGGCCGTCCTTGCCGAACCGCATCCAGGCGATGTCGTCGCCGATGGTCTCCACCTTCCAGCCCGGGATGGTGGGCTGGAGCATGGCCAGGTTGGTCTTGCCGCAGGCGCTCGGGAAGGCCGCGGTGACGTACTTGACCTCGCCGCTCGGCGGGGTGAGCTTCAGCACGAGCATGTGCTCGGCCAGCCAGCCCTCGTCACGGGCCATCGTGGAGGCGATCCGCAGCGCGTAGCACTTCTTGCCGAGCAGCGCGTTGCCGCCGTAGCCCGAGCCGAAGGACCAGATCTCCCGGGTCTCCGGGAAGTGCGAGATGTACTTGGTGCTGTTGCACGGCCACGGCACGTCCGCCTGGCCCTCGGCCAGCGGGGCACCCACGGTGTGCACGGCCTTGACGAAGTCGCCGTCCTCGCCGAGCTGGTCGAGCACTGCCTGACCCATCCGGGTCATCACCCGCATCGACACCGCGACGTAGGCGGAGTCGGTGATCTCGACGCCGTAGGCGGCCAGCGGCGAGCCGACCGGGCCCATCGAGAACGGCACGACGTACATCGTGCGGCCCTTCATCGAGCCCCGGAACAGACCCTGCTCGCCCTGGAAGATCTCCCGCATCTCGGCGGGGGCCTTCCAGTGGTTGGTCGGGCCGGCGTCCTCCGCCCGCTCGGAGCAGATGAAGGTGCGGTCCTCGACCCGCGCGACGTCACTGGGGTCGGACGCGGCGTAGTAGGAGTTGGCTCGCTTCTCGGGGTTGAGCTTCTTGAAGGTGCCCTGCTCGACCAGGAGTTCGGAGAGCCGTTGGGCCTCCTCCTCCGAGCCGTCACACCACTCGACGCGGTCCGGCTGGGTGAGCTCCGCGATCTCGCTGACCCACGCCACCAGGCGCTGGTGACGGGTCGGGGCGGCTGCGCTGAGGGCAGAGTTCTCGTACGACACGATCGCTCCGTTTCACGCCTGATCGTCCATGACAGGCGTCCGGGGGTTTGAGGGTGCTTGCAGCGTAGCCCGGCCATTTGAGGGACAACACGGCGTCATGGCAGCTTTGCCGCAAGTTTTGCTACTCATTGGCCAAAAACTGGCAGATTCCTGGGCGACTTCGGCAGGTGTCGACCATGAGTCGATCGGGGTGGAACACTCCAGAATGGCCAAAAGTGATGAGAGCCACTTCCTACTTACAGGTAACCTACGCACCCGTAGGTAGCATGAGGATCATGACTGCGGCCTCGGACACCTCTGCCACGCCTGCGCCCGGCTCCCCACCCGTCGGCGGCGTGCTGCCCGCCAAACCCGCCTGGCGCGGCTGGCTGCACGCGGGGATGTTCCCCGCCTCGGTGGCCGCCGGGATCGTGCTGATCTGCCTGGCCGACTCGCCGCGGGCCCGGGTCGCCTGCGCGATCTACTCGGTGACGGCCTGGCTCCTGTTCGGGATCAGCGCCGTCTACCACCGCTTCGACTGGGGACCGCGCGGCGACGCGGTGCTGCGCCGGCTCGACCACGCGAACATCTTCCTGATCATCGCGGGGTCCTACACACCGTTCACCATCCTGCTGCTGCACGGTGGCCGCCGGGAGCTGCTGCTCTGGCTGGTCTGGGGCGGCGCGCTGGCCGGGATCGCCTTCCGGGTCCTCTGGGTCGGCGCCCCGCGCTGGCTCTACACGCCCTGCTACCTCGCGCTGGGCTGGGCCGCGGTGTTCTTCCTGCCCGACTTCCTGCGCACCGGCGGGGTCGCGGTGATCACCCTGATGGTCGTCGGCGGCCTGCTCTACAGCGCGGGCGGCGTGGTCTACGGCCTCAAGCGGCCCGATCCGTCACCGCGTTGGTTCGGGTTCCACGAGGTCTTCCACGCCTTCACGCTGGGCGCCTTCATCGTGCAGTACGTCGGCGTCTCACTGGTGGCCTACAACGCGACCGGCTGACGACAGCCCGTCCGCCGGCCGCGCCGCCGACGACCCGGCGCGCCGGCTGGCCAGCGCGTCCCGCTGCTCGCGGGCTCGACGGCAGCGCTCGCAGTGCGCGGCGTCCTCGACGAACGGGCCGGCCGGTGTGCCGGGGTGCTCGCGGCGCAGCAGGTAGCGGAACCGGCGGGCGACGTAGACCATCACCAGCAACACCTCGACCGAGGCCACCGCCCAGACCAACGGCGCGCCGTCGACCAGGTAACCCGCGACCACCATCAGCGCGCCCGCCACCACGGCGACGCCACCCCAGAGCTGCAGATCCCGCGCATCGCGCACAGCCACCGCCACCTCTCCCCGCTCTGACCCCGTGCCACATGGTATCTACCGACCGTGACACGCCGTAGTCAGCGGTGGGCGAACAGCGCGTCAACCTTTCCTCAACTCCCGGTGCCAACAGGCACGCGGGTGCCCCCGAGGTTCCGGGGGCACCCGCGGACCGCGGTCAGCTACGGCGTCGGCGGCGGACGGCGAGCGTGCCCGCGGTCAGCTTGCCGTGGCGCCGAGCGCGGCGGCGACCGTCACGGCGGGCACCGCCGGGCCGTGGCCCGCGGAGGCCGGGGCAGCGGCCGAGAAGCCGCCGCCCTGCCCGGACCGGTCGTAGGTCGAGCCCGGCAGCTTGTCGCCGTACCGCTGGTGCACCAGCCGCTGGTAGTCGGCCAAGTTGGTCCCGTCCGGCCCGACCGAGCTGCGGGCCTTCGCGTCCAGCGGCAGCACCCGGTCACCGCGCAGCATGTACCACGCGTTGACCTGCGGTTCCCGGAAGACCGTGCCACCGCCGCCGCTGGCGCCCAACGCCGTGTAGTCGGTCTCGTCGCCGCCGGAGGCGATGTTCACCACCCGCCACCCCCTGCCCTGCCGAACCGTCCAGACCGAGGCGGCCCGGCCGTCGGCGGCGACCGCCTCGGTGGCCGTGAAGTCCACCCGGGCCACCGGAGCACCCTTCGTCCCGGCGACGAAGCCCGGGTCGAGGGTGTGGACCGGCACGGTCGGCCCGGAGAGCCGTGGGGCGGCCTGCGCCGCGGTCGTGGCCGCGCGCCGGATGGTCGCACGGGTCGTCATGGCTGCCTCCTCAGGCGCCGATCCGGTAGAGGGAGTGGGTCCAGGAGAACGAGTCGTTGCTGACGTAGTAGTCGTAGGCCGCCCAGGTGTAGCGGTAGTCGGAGGGCCACGGATCGCCCCAGTAGACCCAGTTGTCACTGGTGTCGTAGCCGTACAGCACCTCCATGTGACCGCCGCCGGAGCCACTGGATCCGGGTCTCCACCGGACGGTCGTCGTTGATCTCGTTCTGCACGGTGCTGTAGAGCAGGTGGCCGGTGACGTAGTCGCCGGGGTTGACTCCGTGAGCTGACTGAGCATCAATCTCCCTGCCACTCCTAGTCAATGCCCTCTTGACGGACTCGGAGGGCGATGTGAACGCCGGCCGCCGGATGTGAACGTCCGGCCGACTTGCTCACCGGGAGGGTGACAACAGGCGTCCGACGTGTGAATATTCACCCCCACCGTTCACCCGGAGGCCCGCCATGCAGCGCAGTCCCACGCAGCGCAGTTCGCCGCCCGAACTGGCCACGGTCCTGCGGACCGGCCCCTTCCACCTGGCCCTGCGGACCGCGCTCGGCGCGCGCGGCCTGGCGCTGCACCGGGTGCAGCAGCACCTCGCCCAGCGTGGCGTGCACGTCGGGGTGACCAGCCTGAGCTACTGGCAGCAGGGCCGGCGCCGCCCGGAGCGCCCCGAATCCCTGCGCGCGGTAGGGGTGCTCGAGGAGGTGCTGGAACTCCCGGCGCACTCGCTGACCCGGCTGCTCGGCCCCCGGCGGACGCTCGGCGCGGAACCGGCCGCGGTGCCCGTCCGCCCGTACCGCGACCTGATCTCCCCCGCCACCGCGGTGGACGAGCTGCTCGCCGAGCTGTCCGGGCCGCGCGACACCGGCCTGCACACCGTCGCCCACATCGAGCGGATCCGGCTCGGTGCCGACCGCCAACTGCTGCGCCGCGACTCACAGCACGCGCTGCGGGCCCACCGCGACGGCGTCGACCGGTACCTGGCCATCTACCAGGGCGACCCGGGCTGCGACGTGGACCGGGTCGCCGTCCGGGCCGAGGAGAACTGCCGGCCCGGCCGGATCCGCCGTGACCGGACGGCCCGGCTGGTGATCGCCGAGCTGCTGCTGGACCGCCGGCTGCGCACCGGCGACACCCACCTGCTCGGCTACGGCTTCGACGACGCCCCCGCCGCACGGCCCACCACCGAGTACGTCCGGGGCTTCAACTCCGCCGCGGGGCAGTACGTCCTGCAGGCGAGCTTCCACCCGGACGCGCTGCCGGCGCGCTGCCACCGCTTCGCCGCCCGCACCCCCGGCGCGGTCCCGTACGAGAGTGAGGAGCTCACCCTGGACGGGCACCGCTGCGTGCACCTGGTCGCCGGCGGGCTGGCCCCGGGGCTGCTGGGCGTGCGCTGGGACTGGGAGTAGCCCCGGGTCCGCCCGGTCAGGTCAGGTCCGCCCGGTCGGTTCGATTCCGTTCACTCCGCGAACTCCAGGGTGATCCAGTCCCCGACCGGCCGGTAGCCGATCAGCTGGTAGATCGCGTTGCTCACGGGGTTGGTCAGGTCGGTGAAGAGCAGCACCTCGGCGGCGCCCCGGGCGAGCGCGTCCGCCGTGGCACCGGCCGTCACCGCGCGGCCGTAGCCCCGGCCGCGCTCGCCGGGCGGGGTGTAGACCGGCCCGACCCGCACCATCCCGGCCAGCACCGGGGAGAGCCCGGCCATCGAGACCGGGCGGCCACCCTCGTCCTCCCAGAGGTGCAGGGCGCCCATGGCGATCCGGCGGTCCACGATCTCGCCCGGGGCGCCCGTCCGGACCCCGGCCTCGGCCACGAACTCGCCGAACCAGCCGAGCAGCAGTTCCCGGTCCGCCGGCCCGGCCGTCCGCAGCCGGCCGGCCACCACCGGGTGTTCCAGGGTGCCGAGCCGGTAGAGCCGCTCGTTCGACTCCCGCCGGACCGGCCCGGCCCGCCACTCGCTCCAGGCAGCGGCGAAGGCCTCGGCGGCGGCCACCTCCCCGACGACACCGGTGGGAGCCTCCTGGGCCGGACCGGCCGCGAGGGTCCGGGCCAACTCGGCGGCCGCCTCGGCAGGCATCCGGCCCAGCCGCAACGGGTGCGGCGGGGTCCGCAGGAAGGCCGCCGCCACCGGCGCGTCCGGTGCCGGGCGCCACCAGCCGAAGCGCGGCGGCCGGTCCGGGTCGCCGCCGGCCCCGCCCGCCGCCAGACGGTCCACGATGGTCAACAGCACGGTGTTCTCAGCGGGGTGGGCGGCCAGCGCGACATCGGTACGGGCGCGGAACTCGGCGAGCGAGTCGGTCAGGGTCCAGGTCATACCGCTGATCCTGACCCGGCCGCCGCCCTCCCGGCAGCCGGATTTCCCGCCGGCCGGGCCACTTCGCTACTCCGCGTGGGCGCCCAGCCGGCGGGCCAGCTCCGCCGGGTCGGCCGTGGGGGCCTCGCAGGCGAAGTGCCGGCAGACGTACCCCGCGGGCGCGCCGTCCAGCAGCGGGCGGTCCGCCAGCAGCGGCACCCGGGCCGGCTCGCCCGGGCGGGTCGGCTCGCCCAGCGCCACCACCGCGCCGGGCGCGGTGCCCGACAGCGCCGCGCGGTGCAGCGCGGCGGTCCGCGGGTCGCCGGCCGGGCCGACCACCGCGACCTCACGCGGTCCGTCGGCCAGCGCCTCGGCCGCCGCCAGTCCCCAGCCGATGAACCGCGGCGCCTGCCCGGCCAGTGCGCCGACCACGCCCAACGCCCGCTCGGCGGCGGTGCGGTGGCGCGCGGAGCCGGTGTACGCCGAGTACGTCAGCAGCGCCTGCGCGGCGGCCGTCCAGCCGGACGGGGTCGCGTTGTCGGTCGGGTCCTGCGGGCGGCGGATCAGCTCCTCGGCATCATCGGCCGTGTCGTACAGCGTTCCTGACGTCTCGTCGGTGAAGTGCTTGAGCACCAGGTCGAGCAGCCCGCCGGCCAGCTCGAGCCAGGACTCCTCACCGGTCACCGCGTAGAGCGCCAGGAACCCCTCGGCGGTGTCGGCGTAGTCCTCCAGCACCCCGGCGTTCGGACCCGGCCGGCCGTCCCGCGAGGTGCGCAACAGCCGTCCGGTCTCGGTCAGATGGACCGAGAGCAGCAGGTCGGCGGCGCGCGCCGCGGCCTCCACCAGGTCGGGCCGGTCCAGCAGTGCGCCGGTCTCGGCGAGTGCCGCGACGGCCAGGCCGTTCCAGGCCGCGACCACCTTGTCGTCCCGGGCCGGAGCCGGACGCTCGGCGCGGGCCGCCAGCAGCCGGGTCCGGACCCGCTGGTACGCCGACGGATCGTCCGGCTCGTGCAGCAACTGCAGGACGGAGGCGCCGTGTTCGAAGCTGCCGTGCTCGGTGACCGAGAACAGCTCGGCGGCCAGCGCACCGTCCGCCTCACCCAGTGCCTCGGCCAACTGCCCCGGTGTCCAGGCGTAGTAGGCACCCTCGGCGGACCTGCCGGTCGCCGGGTCCAGGCTGTCCGCGTCCAGCGCGGAGGCGAACGCGCCCTCGGGGGTGCGCAGTTCGCGCAGCAGGAAGTCCGCGGTCTCCAGCGCGACCCGGCGCGCCTGCGGCTGCCCGGTGGCCCGCCACAGGTGCAGGTAGACCCTCAGCAACAACGCGTTGTCGTAGAGCATCTTCTCGAAGTGCGGCACGATCCACTCGGCGTCCACCGAGTAGCGCGCGAAGCCGCCGCCGAGCTGGTCGTAGATCCCGCCGCGGGCCATCGCCTCGCAGGTCCGCTCGGCCATCTCCAGGGCCGGGCCGGAGCCGGTCCGGGCGTGGTGGCGGAGCAGGAACTCCAGCACCATCGACGGCGGGAACTTGGGCGCCCCGCCGAAGCCGCCGCACTCGGCGTCGAAGCCGTGGCCCAGCGCGACCAGCGCCTGGTCCAGCTCCGCCGCCCCCGGAGGGCGCAGCCCCACGCCCGCGCCGTACACCGCGGCCCGCTCCGCCAGGTCGGCCCGGATCCGGCCGGCCACCTCGCCGACCTCGTCCCGGCGCTCCCGCCAGGCGGCCGACACCCCCTCCAGCACCTGCCGGAACCCGGGCATCCCGTGTCGCGGCTCGGGCGGGAAGTAGGTGCCGAAGTAGAACGGGTCCTTCTCGGGGGTGAGGAAGACCGTCATCGGCCAACCGCCCTGCCCGGTCGCCGCCTGCACCGCCTCCATGTACACCGCGTCGACGTCCGGCCGCTCCTCGCGGTCCACCTTGACGGAGACGAAGTGCTCGTTGAGGTACTCGGCCAGCCCAGCGTCCTCGAAGGACTCGTGCGCCATCACATGGCACCAGTGGCAGGCCGCGTACCCGACGGACAGCAACACCGGCACCCCCCGCCGCTCCGCCTCCGCGAACGCCTCGGGGGACCACTCCCACCAGTCCACGGGGTTGTCTGCGTGCTGCAGCAGGTACGGGGACGTGGCGTCGGCCAGACGGTTCACCATGCGGGCAGTATCGCACCACCGGCTACGGGAACCCCGGAATCGGAGGACTGGTGGAGCCGGTGCTAGCCGATCGATCCGCACGGCCCCGCCGCACGCGCACTGACTGCGGAGTCGAACGGCACCGCAACCTTCATCACACCCTTCTTGTCCGGTTCGAGGTGGGAACCGTGCGCGGCGCCCCGTGCCGTGTCGCACTCGGTCTGACGAGCAAGGGGAACCACTCCGCCGCAGTGATCGCCGAACGCGCGATTCAGGAGTTCTCGCCGATGGCCGTGCTGTTCGTCGGAGTCGCAGGCGCCCTGTGGGACACCACCAGGCTGGGCGACGTGGTGATGGCGTCACACGTGTATGCCTACCACGGCGGGACCAGCGAGCACGACGGACTCAAGGCTCGCCCCCGGGCGTGGGAAGCACCGCACGGGATCAGCCAGATCGCCTCCCACCTGGCCCGCCTGAACGACTGGGCGGACCCCGTGCCCGGTCACGAGGACGCACCGCAGGTGCGCTTCGGGGCGGTCGCCGCCGGCGAGATCGTACCGACACCACCTCGGCGATCAGCAGCACGTCCTCGAAGCCTTACCGCTTGCCCTGCCGCTGCGCGTCCTCCCGCGTGATCGCGAGGTCGGGGGCCGAGTTCTCACCCGCCGGGAAGTCGATGTAGACGTCGGAGACAGTCTTCGCATGACGCCCGAACGACAGGATCGTGTCGTACTGCATCGACTTGATGGTGCTGGAGTGTTTTTGCTCCGCGGGGGTCATGACCACCTTCCCGTCGACTCCGACCGCGTCGACGCTCATCAACGGCTCCTTCCCGTCGCCCCTCAGGATGTGGGGCCACCGTCCCGCACAGGGTCCACTACGAGAGTGCCGGCCGGGGTGACCCTCGGCGTCAACCACGCGGCCGGCTCGGCCCATGAGGCCGTAACCCGGCGAGCGACACTTCCTGCTCCTCGTCTGCGGGCACACCGGACGCCCATCGCCCATAGTTACGCTGAGCGTAATTATTGAATGCCAATCTTTGCATCGCCCTCCCCCGCGCTGGCCGCTGAGACTGAACAGGCCCGCGGAGCGCGGGAACCGGCAACCTGAGGTTGGTAGTCATGCAGCGATCCGTGCGTACTGGGCGCACCGGCGACGTCCTGGCCGCGGTGAGCCAGAGCGGCCCGACCGTGTCCTTCTTCGACGCCGTCTCCGACCGGCTCCTCGGCTCGGTCGAGACGCTGCCCGAGCCACACGAGCTGTGCTTCGATCCGGTCCAACGGCTGTTGTGGTGCGCGAACACGTACCGCTCCGGCTACTACCACGCGAACTCGGGTCGGCGCAGCCAGCTGACGGTGATCGACCCGGACAGCCGGCAGATCGTCGAGGTCGTGGACATCGCCCCGGAGCTCGGTCCGCACGGACTGAGCCTGGATGTCGAACGCGGGCGCCTGTACGTGAGCGTGGAAGGCACGGCGGACGGCGACGGCGGCGTCGTGATCATCGACACCGTGACCCGACGGCCGATCGGCCGGATCGGCGTCGGTGCCTTCGGCCCGCACTGGTTCGTCGTCAGCCCGAACGGCGGGCGCGGATACGCCAGCAACAAGCAGGCGCCGTTCGTCTCCGTGCTCGACCTGGTCGAGGGCGAGCTGATCGACAGGATCGAGGTTCCCGGAAGCGAGGGCCTGGCGGTGTCCGGCGACGGTACGCGCCTGTACGTGGCGGCGCCCTATGCGGCCTTCGGCGGAACCGTGCCGACCGCCTCGCCCGGCATCCGGGTCATCGACACCGAGCGCCGCAGCGTCATCGACGTCCTGGAGACGCAGAGCGTGGTGGTGCCCGTGCACCTGACCGCCACGGGGAAGGTCCTGGCGGGCGAGGTGCGCATGGCCCCGGACGTCAGCACCGACCCGAGCCGCCGCGAGCCCGGCCTGGTGCAGCGCCCCGGGCAGCTGACGGTGTTCTCAGCCGGCACGCACGAGCGGCTCGGCGGCGTCGAGATCGGGCGCTGCCCCCTGACCATCACCTCCTCGCCCGACGGCGCGCTGGCCTACGCCTCGAACGTCATCGATTCCACCGTCGACGTGATCGACCTCGAATCCTTGCGGCGCATCGCCCGGCTGGAGCTGCCCAAGCTCGCCGAACCCGGCGCGCACGGGCTGGCCTACATCCCGAAGCCCGCCTGACCGACGCACGTACCCGGGCCTGCCAGGTGCCCAACCGCCGGGCCCGCCGTGGCGAATGCGCAGCGCGCCACACGGCGCCCGCCGCATCCCGCTCCCCGTCCGAGAAACCAGCACCGAGACCCCAGTACCGAGAAACCGGAGAAACACCCATGCGACGCATCGCCCTGATCACCGGCGGCAACCGCGGCATCGGCCGCGCGGCGGCCCACGCCCTCGCCGAGGACGGGACCGACCTCGTCATCACCTACCGGTCCAATCCACAGGAGGCGGAGGCGGTCGTGGCGCAGCTCACCGAGCGCGGCAGCACCGCGATCGCCCTGCCCCTCGACATCACCCGCGACGAGAGCCTCCCGGAGTTCGCCGAGCAGCTGCGCGAGCGACTGCACGAGCTGTGGGGGCGCGAGCGCATCGACATCCTCGTCAACAACGCGGGCTTCGACCGCCTGACCCCGTTCGGCCAGACCGACGCGGCGACCATCGACGCGCTCCACGCCGTCCACGTCAAGGGCCCGATCCTGCTGACGGAACAGCTCGCCCCGATGGTCAGCGACGGGGGCCGCATCCTGTTCACCTCCACCGGCCTGACCCGGTACGTCGCCAACCCCGCCTACTCGGTGTACGCGTCGATGAAGGGCGCCATCGAGGTCTACACGAAGTACGCCGCGAAGATCCTCGGCACCCGGGCGATCACCGTCAACGTCCTGGCGCCGGGGGCGACGGCGACCGACTTCGCCGGCGGCGTGATCCGCGACAACGAGGAGTACCGGGCCATGATCACCGCCAACCACGCCTCCGGCCGGGTCGGGGAGCCCGAGGACATCGCAGGCGCGGTGCGCACCATCACCTCCGCCCACGCCGGCTGGATCACCGCGCAGCGCATCGAGGCCTCAGGCGGGCAGAGCCTCTGACGGCTCGTGAAGCACTCGAACCCGTGCCGGCAGTCCCGGCGCCTTCGGCCGCCAGCCCGGGGCTCGGGTTCACCGCCCGGCCGTCTGCTCCCGCGTGAAGGTGCTGCGGATGCGGCTCCGGAACCACCGGTGAGCGGGATCGGCGTCGTGCGTGGGGTGCCAGGCCATGCCGATCTCGATGGGCGGGACGTCCAGTGGGATGGAGAAGGTGCGCAGGCCGAGCGCGGTCACCGCGCCGGGCAGGTCGCCATCGGTGACCGCGGCGGTGGTGAGGCAGACCAGGTCGGTCGTGCGGGCCAGCAGCATGGCGCTGGTGTGGCTGGGCACCACGACGGCGACGTTGCGCCGCAGGCCCTGCCTTGCCAGGGCGGTGTCAATCGGGCCGTACCGCTTGCCCGTGCGGGAGATGCCGATGTGGTCCGCCTCGGCGAAACGGCGGGCGGTGATCGGCTCGTCGAACAGGGGATGGTCCTGGCGGGCGGCGCCGAGCAGCGGCACAGTGACCAGCCGTTCGCTGCGGGTCTCCGGATCGAGGTGGCCGAGCACGCCCAGTTCGACATCCACCGAACCTCGTCGGAGCGCTGGGGTGTTCTCGATGGATTCGGGCAGGAACACCACGCCCACTTCGGGGGCCTCGGCGCGGAGCCGGCCGGAGAGCTGAGCAGCGATGTCGGCCAGCAGCAGTTCACTGGCCTGCACGCTGAATGTCCGGCGCAGCGTGGTGGGGTCGAGCCTGCCGTGCGGCGCGAGCATGGCCTGCGACCGTTCGAGCAGCGCGCGCACCTCGGCCCTGAGCTCCAGGGCCCGCGGGGTCGGCACCATCTCCTGCCCCGCACGCACGAGCAGCGGGTCGCCGACGATCCGGCGCAGGGCGGAGAGCTTGCGGCTCGCCGCGGCCGGCGAAGTGCCCAGCCGCTCGGCCGCCTTGGTCACGCTGCTGTCCTGCAGCAGAGCGTCGAGCGCCACGAGCAGGTTCAGGTCCATGCGTGCTCCACGGTGACGCCGTATCGTCCGACGCAAAGATCCTATGCCAGTCTTTGCATCGTCCCGCCCGACTCGAACCACCACCCGCTGCGGTTCACCGCGCTTCTCGTGATCGTTTCCCGGCGCGAGCAGCCTGCGTCAGCCCCGCTCGTCGGGTTCTCCGTGGAAGGACAGGAGGCCGTCCGCGACGACCACCACGGGGAAGAGCGCGATCCCGCCCTCCGGATCGGTGTTCCGCTCCTGACGGACCACCGAGCCCCGGGTGCGGACGCCCTGACGCAGCGAGCGGCGCTGCCGGCGGACCTCGTAGCCCGCGCCCACCAGGGTGGTCAACCCCGCGGCCAGCAGGAGCAGAAGGAGCGACAGTCCGTCTCGGCCCTTCGCTCCGACGGTTCGGGGCTCGATGGCCCTTCCACGAACGACACGCGCAGGACAGCCGCCGTTGCACCGGTCACCGGAACTCGCGGCGTCGATGACGCGCCAAGGCCGCTGGGGCCGGGGGCGCTTGCCGCAGTGGACCGGCACTCCACCGTGGCGGCACCACCTGGCCCGGCGAAGGCGCACCTCTCCGAGGGTCGTCACCATGGGATGACTCCGCTGTCGTCGAACAGCTGGCCCGTCGGCCCGTCGTCGGGCAGGGTCGCCAGCCGGATGGCGATCTCCGCGCCCTGCTCGGGGGTCCGGGTGCCGGTGAATCCGTTGAGGTCGGTGGCCACGTAGCCGGGACAGGCGTTGTTGATCAGAATGTTGGTCCCGCTCAGCTCCCTGGCGTACTGGATCGTGACGGCGTTGAGACAGCTCTTCGTCGGCGCATAGGCTCCGCTGGTCCCCCCGAGGTCGACCCCGGGCGTGGTCTGCAACGTCAGCGAGCCGACGTGGCTGGACTGGTTGACGATCCGCGGGTGCGCCGAACGGCGCAGCAGGGGCAACATCGCGTTGGTCACCCGCATGACGCCGATGACGTTCGTCTCCACCAGCCGCCGCACCGTCACCAGGTCGACGGTCGACGGCTCCTCCGGCCAGCCGCCCGCGACGCCGGCGTTGTCGACCAGCACGTCCAAACGCCCCGCCCGCTCGTCGATCAACCGCACCGCACCGATGACACTCCCGTCGTCGGTCACGTCCAAGGGCACACCGAAGGCGTCGGCGCCCGCCGCGCGCAGTCTCGCCACGGCGTCGCTCCTGCGCCGCCCGTCCCGGGCGCCGGTCAGAATTCCGCGGGCTGTTCGGCGGGCGCGGCGTCGGGGGCTGGCTGGTGTTGGTCGGGACGGCCGGGCAGCAGCAGGCAGACGGGGAGAGCGGCGGCGGTGAACGCCGCCGACCACCAGAAGGCGTCGCCGAAGCCCGATGCCAGGTCGGCCGGTGTGCGAGCGCCGGCGGAGGTGCGTTGCAGGATCATGATGAGCAGCGCTGTGCCCGCGGAGCCGCCGACCTGCTGGGCGACGCGGCTGATACCGGCGCCCTGGGAGATGTCCTCGGGCCCGAGTCCGACGAAGGCGGCTCCCATGATCGTGATCATGGCGGCACCCAGCCCGATGCCACGCACGAACAGCACGGCCATCAGTTCGACGTTGCTGGTGGTGGCGGTGACGAAGCCGAACGGCACGGTGGAGGCACAGGTGAGGACGAAGGCGGCGATGGCGACGGGGCGCGGGCCGAGGCGATCCATGCACGTGCCGGCGACCGCGCGGGAGATGAGGGTGCCCACGCCCTGCGGGATGAGCAGGAGGGCCGCGCCGAGGGCGGACTCGCCGCGGACCTGCTGCCAGTACAGGGGCAACAGCAGCATGGTGCCATACAGGGCCGCCCCGGACAGGAAGACCAGCACCGTTGACGCGGTGAGGTTGCGGTGGCGCAACAGCCTGATGTTGATCAGGGCCTCCGAGCCGCGCCGCAGGGCCCAGCCGGTGTAGCCGAGCAGGAGGGCCAGCCCGGCGGCCAGCGGCAGCGCCACCTTGAGGCGACCGAGCCCGGTGGACCCGGCGATCTGGGTCAGGCCGTAGACCACGGCCGCGATGCCGGGCGAGAGCAGCAGCATGCCGATGACGTCGAGGCGGGGGCGGGGGCGGGGGCTGGGTCGGTCCTGGGGCAGCTCTCGCCAGGCGAGGATGGCGCCGACGACGCCGAAGGGCACATTGAGGAGGAAGATCCAGCGCCAGTCGCCCAGGTGCAGGACGGCGCCACCGATCACCGGGCCGAGCACGGGGCCGAGGGCGGTCGGCACGGTGACCAGGGACATGACCTTGCCGATGTTGCGGCCCTTGGCGGCCTGCATGATCAGCGTGAACATCAGCACCATCATGATGCCGCCACCGAAGCCCTGGACCACCCGGAAGGCGATCAGGCTGGCGGCGTTCCACGCCGAGGCGGCCAGCAGCGACCCGAGCAGGAACAGGCCGAGTGCGGCGATCCACAGGCGCTTGCCGCCCAGGACGGCCTGGAGCCAGCCGACCGCCGGCATCACGGCGGCCAGGGCCAGCAGGTAGGCGGTGCTCACCCACTGGATGGTGGCCAGCGAGGCGTTCATCTGCCCGGCCAGGCTTTCGATGGCGACGCTCGTGATCGTCGTGTCGAAGATGACGGCGAGCGCGCCGACGATCAGGGTGAAGGTCATGCGCCGCAGGGCCGGATCGACGGCGCCCGCAGGATCGGTTGGTGTCTTGGCACTGTCGTCAGCGGCCACGGGAGACTCCATAAGGTAGGACTTCTATCTTATGGCCGCGACTCTAGGCCACCGCGGTAAGATAGGCAATCTATCTAAGGGAGGTTGTTGGCGGATGACCGAGCGACGCCGCGGGGCAGCACTGGAGAAGGCCCTCCTCGATGCGGCCTGGGAAGAACTCACCGCCCAGGGCTACGCGAAATTCACCATGGACGCCGTCGTCAAACGCGCCGGCACCAGCCCGTCGGTCCTGTACCGACGCTGGTCCGACCGCGACGAACTCGCCAAAGCCACCATCGCCCACGCACTCAGGCGGGCCCGCCTGGAGACTCCCGACACCGGAAGCCTGCGCGAGGACGTCCTCACTCTCATGCGCGCGATCAACGCCACTCGCGCCCAGCTCACCCCCACCATGTACGCGCACCTCGCCGCCCACTACCACGCGACCGGAACCCGCCCCAGCGATCTGACCGACCCCACCGCGACCGGGCGGCAGGAAGCCGTCGACGCGATCTTCAGTCGGGCCGTGGAACGCGGCGAGGTCGATCCGCGGCACCTCACCGAGCGCATCAAGTCCCTCCCCTTCGACCTGCTGCGCCACGAACTGCTCGCCACTTTCGCCCCCGCCGACGAGCACGTCCTCCAAGAGATCGTCGACACGATCTTCCTCCCCCTGGTCGCGCCCCGCCCCCGTTGATCGGCTTGATGGTGCTCTTCCAGGGCAAGCGGCGGCCCTTGTCGTAGCCCTGGGTCGCGTACGGGCACCGGGATCCGACTTCGGCAACGGACGGGAGTGACGGTTCCGGCGGTTCTCGGAGGAGACCCCCTCGGCTACGTGCTGGCCCCGTGCCCACACCCCCCGCCCGCACGGGCCGGAGGCATCGACCGCCCCATCGCCCGAACCCACCGTGGCCGCTTCCCCGCCGTTTCCGCACTGTCAGTCGATGCGTCAGACCCACCGGCGGCGTCACCACGGACGTCATCATCCCCGACCACGACAAGCTCCAGCTCCTCGCCGCGTGGGCCGCCACCGAGGACGCCGATGCCGCCGGTAGCCCGGTCCTCAGCGACCTGACGGACTGACACGCGGGACCACGACAGTCCCTCGGTCTTCGACGACGACCCGGCGGTGCGCCTCCCCCTCGCCAGCCGGGGCGCCCTCGAACCGACCGCGTCACCGCCCACCACGTGACCTGATCACCCGCACCGCGATGCGCAGACGGCCGAGCGTGCCCTCCCGAGCACCGATCGAGCCGAGTGCCGCCAACCGTCGCTCCTGGCAACGGTCTTCAGGCGCCCCGGAATCGCCGCAGTCCGCACAGCAACAGGTCAATCAGTCGGCGCGGATCGTACTCATCGTCGCCGTCGCGTCCGATGCAGAGGTTGCCGATGCCGCGCATCAGCTCGTAGGGCTTCAGGCCGGGGCTGATGTCGCCGGCGTCGACCGCGGCGTCGAGCAGCTGCGCGCAGACGGGCAGCAGGCGCTCGAGGAGGGCGTGCAGGGCGCCGAAGCGGTCACTGTCCGATTGCAGGACCTCGGCGAGTCCGTGCTTGGTGACCAGGAAATCGACGAAGAGGTCGATCCACCGTCGCAGCGCTTCGAAGGGGGAATCGGCCTCGGCCAGCAGCCTCGGTCCGGCCGCGACGCACGCTTCGATCTGGTGCCGGTAGACGGCGGTGACGAGGTCGGCCCTGGTCGGGAAGTGACGGTAGATGGTGCCCATGCCCACGCCCGCCCTGGCCGCGATCTGGCGGATCGGCGCGTCGACGCCCGACTCGACGAACACCTCGGCCGCGGCGGCGAGCAGTGCCTGCTGGTTGCGCACCGCGTCGGACCGCCTGCTCCGGGCCGGGGCCGGGGCCTTTCCCGTGGGGCTGTCGGCCGGCATCCGAGCCTCCTTCCTGCACCGTTGACAAAGCGGAGCATTGCTCCGGATACTAAGTGGAGCATCGCTCCGCTTCAGCTTAGGCGGAGCCAGCCCGTGCTGGCCATCGACCCGCCGCTCCCGGCCGAAGCCGGCGGTGGCCCTGGCAGCAGAAAGGACACGCCTACCATGCCTGCCTCCGACGCCGTCGCACCCGCCCCGACGCCCGCTCCGGTCCTCTCGTACAGCCCCCTGGTGCTGTCCGCGCCCGGACGCCCGGTGGACCTCCAGGTGCGCGTCACCGCGCCCGCGACCGGCGCCGACCTGCCCGTGCTCCTCCTCTCGCACGGTCACGGCAACTCGAACAACCTCTCCTCCCTCAACGGCTACGCGCCGCTCGCCAACCTCTGGGCGGCACACGGTTTCCTCGTCCTGCAACCGACCCATCTCAGTTCCAGGACACTGAGCCAGCTGCTCGCCGGCACCCCTGGCGCGCCCTTCTTCTGGCGCTCGCGCGCCGAGGATCTCAGCCGGATCCTGGACCGGCTCGACGCCGTCGAGGCCGCCGTGCCACAACTGGCCGGACGGGTCGACCGCGGCAGCGTCGCCGTCGCCGGCCACTCCCTGGGCGGATTCACCGCCTCCCTCCTCCTCGGGGCCCGGGGCACGGACCCGGACAGCGGCCAGGAGGTGGACCTGGCCGAGCCGCGGATCAAGGCGGGCGTCCTGCTCGCCGCGCCCGGCAGGGGCGGCGACGCCCTGAACGGACCCATGGCCGAGGTGGTGCCGTTCGGTCGCGGCATCGACTTCTCCACGATGACGACGCCGACGCTCGTCGTCGCCGGCGACAAGGACGACTCCCGGCACTTCACGGACCTGGGCCCGGCCTGGCACGCCGACCCCTACACCCTCGCCCCCGCCCCGAAGACCCTGCTCACCCTCTTCGACGCGGAACACGGGCTCGGCGGAATCGCCGGGTACGACGCCGCCGAGACCACGGACGAGAACCCCGCGCGCGTCGCCGCGCTCGCCCGCCTCACCGCGGCCTACCTCCGCAGCGTGCTCCACCCCGGCGACACGGCGTGGCAGACGGCGCGCGACAGGCTGGCGTACGGCCCGGGCTCCTTCGGACACGTCCGGTCCAAGGAGGCGCCCGGAGACTGAGCCACCCGAGCGTCCCACCCCCGGAGTCGGTCATCCCACTCGCCGGCCAGCCCCGTGGATCCCGGACGGGGCGCGACCGGGGTGTCCGCGTGCTGGCGGAGGTGCGGCGACGTCGCGCCACCGAGTCGGTTCACGCCCTCGGCGATCTCCGCGAAGGACGGCGGGGCAGCACGGCGCGCCGGCGGACCCGTTCGGCAGCCGGGAGCCGGCTCACCCGGAGCCGCCGACTCCGTGTACGGACGACCGGGAGATCCGGGCGCCGATTCGCCTGTTCGGCCCACCCGCCGCCGGGCCGGACTACTCCTGCGTGGGGTCCGGCTCCTCGATGAAGTCGATCCGCTTGAACTGCGAGTTCATCGACTTCACCAGGAACCAGGTGGCCACGCCCAGCGCGGCGAAGACGACGAAACCCAGCAGGCCGGGAGTGACCTTGCTCTCGTCGAGGGCCAGCGTGGCGACCGAGTGGGTGAGGTTCATGGGGGTGCTCATTCCTCCATGGTGACCCGGCCTCCTTACGGCCGGGCCACCGGGGTGGTGCGTGTCGGGCGCGGCGCCCGTGACGTGCTGCTCAGGACCTGTCCGGACGCCGCCGCGCGACGCCGGAGGCTACTTCACGCCCTCGGCGGCCAGGCTGGCCGCCCGCAGCCCGGCGAACAGGTCGTCCTCCGGCAGGTCGGTGTCGACCAGCGACCGCGCCAGCTCGTAGTCCTCGGTCGGCCACACCTCGCGCTGGGTCTCCAGCGGGACGCGGAACCACGGGCCGTCCGGGTCGATCTGGGTGGCGTGCGCGATCAGCGCCCGGTCCCGGGTCTCGAACCAGTCCGCGCAGTGCACCCGGGTGGTGATCTCGCGCTCCTGGCGCCCGCTCTTCTCCCAGCCGGAGATCCACTCGCCGTACGGGGAGTCCAGCCCGTTCTCGGTGAGGTACTTGTGCAGCGCGCGGATCCGGCCCATCGGGAAGCCGTGGTTGTAGTAGAGCTTCAGCGGCTGCCAGGGCTCGCCGGCCTCGGGGTAGGCGTCCGGGTCGCCGGCGGCCTCGAAGGCCCGCATGGTGATCTTGTGGGTCATGATGTGGTCGGGGTGCGGGTACCCGCCGTTCTCGTCGTAGGTGGTGATCACCTGCGGCTTGAACTCGCGGATCAGCCGGACCAGCGGCTCGGTGGCCGCCTCGACGTCCTGCAGCGCGAAGCAGCCCTCCGGCAGCGGGGGCAGCGGATCGCCCTCGGGCAGGCCCGAGTCGACGAAGCCCAGCCAGGCCTGCTGGACGCCGAGGATCTCCCGGGCGGCGTCCATCTCCTTGCTGCGGACCTCGTGGATGTTCTCCTCGATGAACGGGTCGCCCTGGAGCTTCGGGTTGAGCACCGAACCCCGCTCCCCGCCGGTGCAGGTGGCGACCAGCACCTCGACCCCCTGGGCGACATACATGGCCATGGTGGCGGCACCCTTGCTGGACTCGTCGTCCGGGTGCGCGTGCACCGCCATCAGCCGCAACTGCTCACTCAACGCCTGGTTCCTTCCGGGAATGTCCGGCTCAGCATCGTTCCCCCTATAGTGACGGACTGGAGGGCCCGCGCATTCCCCCGAGTTTCCGGGGTCGCACCACCAGGGCCGCCAGGGAAGGACTGATCGAGCCATGAACGGCACCACGACGGCACCCGTCGGCGCCCCCGAAGGCCGCTACGGCCGGCGCGACGACCGCGAGGCCGACCGCCGGCTGAAGATCGTCGGCGCGGTCTGCGGCGCGCTGGTGATCGGCCTGGTCGCCTGGATCGGCGTCTCGTACGTGATCACCAACTCCAAGCTGAACGGCGAGGTGGTGACCTTCCAGGTGGTCTCCGACAGCGAGGTCCAGGCCCAGCTGAACGTCAGCAAGGACTCCGGCACCGGCGGCGTCTGCACGATCCGCTCGCAGGCGCCGGACCAGTCCGTGGTCGGCCAGCTGGACGTGCCGATCCCCAAGGCCGGCAGCACCTTCTCCGAGATCGTGACGATCAAGACCACCGCCCGGGGCACCACGGCCGAACTGCTCAGCTGTACGCCGTCGAAGTAGCCGCCCCCCGGCAGCCCGGCGGTCGCATGAGCGGGCCGCCGGACGGGAAGTTTCTCCGAACGGGCCGTTAACGCGCCGCCAACGGCCCCTCCCGTCCGTCGCCGGACATTGTTACGCTCGTGGTTTCGCCCCTTCCGCGCCGGATGGCTCGGTCGCGGGCGTTGCTTTGTAGAGAGCACCGGCCCCCACCCACCCGTTCCACCCCTGCTGACACCAACCCTCAGCACAGCCCAGCACCGACGAGGAGCACCCGTGACCCAGACCAGCGACAACGTGACCTGGCTCACTCAGACCGGCTACGACAAGCTCAAGGGCGAGCTGGACTACCTGACCGGCACCTGGCGCACCGAGATCGCCCAGAAGATCGAGGAAGCGCGCTCGGAAGGTGACCTCAAGGAGAACGCCGGCTACCACGCCGCCAAGGACGACCAGGGCAAGGGCGAGGCCCGGATCCGCCAGTTGACCCAGCTCCTGGAGCGCGCCAAGGTCGGCGAGGCCCCCGAGGACTCCGGCGTGGTGGCACCCGGCATGGTCGTCACGGTCGCGTTCGACGGCGACCCGGACGACACCATGGAGTTCCTGCTCGGCTCGCGCGAGGCGGCCGGCGACGACCTGGACGTCTACTCGCCGCAGTCGCCGCTGGGCAGCGCCATCAACGGCAAGAAGATCGGCGAGGACGCCAGCTACGAGCTTCCGAACGGCAAGAAGGCCAGCGTCCGGATCATCGAGGCCAAGCCCTACACCGGCTGACGGACCACGCCGAGGGGCCCGGACGGCGCTTGCCGTCCGGGCCCCTCGGCCTACCACGGGTCGGCCTACCGCGAGACCACGTACCCCGCGTCCGCCAGTTCGCCGACCACCGCCAGGCAGTGCTCCGGCCCCTTGGTCTCCAGGTGCAGGTCCACCTCCACCTCGGAGGGCCCGAGCCGCGGGTCGGTCCGCACGTGCGCCACGTCCAGCACGTTGGCGTCCACCGCGGAGAGCACCCCGAGCAGCGCCGCCAGCGAGCCCGGCCGGTCGGACAGCCGGACCCGCAGCGAGAGGTAGCGGCCGGCCGCCGCCAGCCCGTGCCGCAGCACTCGCTGCATCAGCTGCGGGTCGACGTTGCCGCCGGAGAGCACCGCGACCACCGGTCCCTCGAACTCCCCCGGGTGCTCCAGCAGCGCCGCGATCGGGCTCGCCCCGGCCGGCTCGACCACCAGTTTGAGCCGCTCCAGGGCCAGCAGCAGCGCCCGCGAGAGTGAATCCTCGCCGACCGTGCGCACCCCGTCGGCCAACGTGTTGACCAGCTCGAACGGGATGTCGCCGGGCCGGCCGACCATGATCCCGTCAGCCATGGTGTGGAAGGAGGGCAGGGAGACCGGCCGCCCGGCCGCGAGCGAGGGCACGTACGCGGCGGCGCCGGCCGCCTGCACCCCGATCACCCGGACGTCCGGGCGCAGCGGCTTCACCGCGGCCGCGATCCCGGCCAGCAGCCCGCCACCGCCCACCCCGGCCAGGATGGTGCGCACTTCCGGACACTGCTCCAGGATCTCCAGACCCACCGTGCCCTGGCCGACCACGATGTCCGGGTGGTCGAACGGGTGGATGAAGACCGCGCCGCTCACCTCGGCGAAGCGCTGCGCCGCCTCGAGCGCCTCGTCCACCGTCGCGCCGTGCAGCCGGACCTCGGCGCCGTACTCACGGGTCGCCGCGACCTTGGGCAGCGGTGCGACGCGCGGCATGAAGACCGTGGAGCGCACGCCCAGCAGCGCCGCCGCCAGCGCGACGCCCTGCGCGTGGTTGCCGGCGCTGGCCGCGACCACCCCGCCGGCCCGCTGCACCGGCGACAGCCCGGCGATCCGCACGTACGCGCCGCGCAGCTTGAACGAACCGGTGCGCTGCAGGTTCTCGCACTTGAGGTGGACCGGCGAGCCGACCAGTGCGGAGAGGTGCCGGCTGCTCTCCATCGGGGTGACCCGGGCGACCCCGGCGAGCATCTTGTGGGCGCCGCGGATGTCGTCCACGGTGATCGGCCAGCTCTGCATGGGGTCAGCGTAGAGGGGGGGGGGGGGGAGGGGGCGGGGGGGGGGGGGGGGGGGGGGGGGGGGGGGGGGAGGGGGGGGGGGGGGGGGGGGGAGGGCGGG
>NZ_JBVHLF010000016.1:67034-70981 GCF_055559155.1 Kitasatospora sp. NPDC024654 | reverse complement strand
CTCCTCCCTAACCTCCCCCCCTCTCCCCCCCCCCCCCCCCCCCCCCCCCCCCCCCCCCCCCCCCCCCCCCCCCCCCCCCCCCCCCCCCCCCCCCCCCCCACGGCCGGTGTCAGCCCAGCGCGCGGGCCAGGTCGGCGACCAGGTCGTCCGCCGACTCGATGCCCACCGACAGCCGGACCAGGTCGGACGGCACCTCCAGCAGCGAACCGGCCACCGAGGCGTGGGTCATCCGGCCCGGGTGCTCGATCAGCGACTCCACGCCGCCCAGCGACTCGCCGAGGGTGAACAGCTGGGCCCGGTTGCAGACCTCCACCGCCGCCTCCTCGCCGCCCTCGACCCGGAACGAGACCATCCCGCCGAAGGCCTTCATCTGCTTGGCGGCCACCTCGTGGTTCGGGTGCCCGACCAGGCCCGGGTAGTAGATCTGGGTGACCCGCGGGTGCCGGCTCAGCAGCGCCACCAGCTGCTCGGCGTTGGCGGTGTGGCGGTCCATCCGGACGCCCAGCGTCTTGATCCCGCGCAGCACCAGCCAGGCGTCGAACGGGCCGGCCACCGCGCCCATCGCGTTCTGGTGGTAGGCCAGCCGCTCGCCCAGCTCGGCGTCGGCCGCCACCAGCGCGCCGCCCACCACGTCGGAGTGGCCGCCCATGTACTTGGTGGTCGAGTGCACCACCACGTCCGCGCCGAGCGCCAGCGGCTGCTGCAGGTACGGGCTGGCGAAGGTGTTGTCCACCACCAGCAGCGCGCCCGCCGCGTGCGCGATCTGGGCGACCGCGGCGATGTCGGTGATGCCGAGCAGCGGGTTGCTCGGGGTCTCGACCCAGACCGCCTTGGTGGTGGCCCTGATCTTCTCCCGGACCTTCTCCGGGTGCTGGGTGTCGGCGACGTCGTACTCGATGCCCCAGCGGGTCAGCACCTTGTCGAACAGTCGGAAGGTGCCGCCGTAGGCGTCGTTCGGGATCACGATGTGGTCGCCCGGCTGGAGGATGGTCCGCAGCAGGGTGTCCTCGGCCGCCAGGCCGGAGGCGAAGGCGAGCCCGCGCCGGCCGCCCTCCAGCGCCGCGAGGCACTCCTCCAGCGCGGTCCGGGTGGGGTTGGCCGAACGGCTGTACTCGTAGCCGCCGCGCAGGCCGCCCACGCCGTCCTGCTTGTAGGTGGAGACCTGGTAGATCGGAGGGACGACGGCCCCGGTCCGGGGGTCTGCTTCCTGACCCGCGTGGATGGCGATGGTCTCGAAGCCCTGGGAAGGCTGGTGCTGGTGGTCAGTCATGGCACCCGAGCGTAGTGGCAGGGCCGGAATCCGGTGGCCTCGCGAAGCGTTCTCCCGACATGTTCTTCCACCGCGCCAAGACCGAGCCCGTCCCCGCCGACCGCGCGCTGCCCGGCCGCGCGGCGCCCGCCTTCGTCCTCACCGAGCCGCACACCGTCCTCGGCACCCCGCTCACCGGCCCCTACCCGGCCGGCCTGGAGGTCGCCGACTTCGGCCTGGGCTGCTTCTGGGGCGCCGAACGGACGTTCTGGCAGCTGCCGGGCGTGTGGACCACGCTGGTCGGCTACCAGGGCGGCCACACCCCCAACCCGACGTACGAGGAGGTCTGCACCGGGCAGACCGGGCACACCGAGGCGGTCCGGGTGGTCTTCGACCCGGCCGTGATCTCCTACGCCACCCTGCTCAAGACCTTCTGGGAGGCGCACGACCCGACCCAGGGCCACCGGCAGGGCAACGACGTCGGCACCCAGTACCGCTCCGCCGTCTACACCCACTCCGCCGCCCAGCAGGCCGCCGCCGAATCCTCCCGGGACGCCTTCCAGCCCGCCCTCACCGCCATCGGCCTGGGCCCGATCACCACCGAGATCGCCCCCGCCGGCCCCTTCCACCCGGCCGAGCCCTACCACCAGCAGTACCTCTCCGACGCCAAGAACCCCGACGGCTACTGCGGCCTCGGCGGCACCGGCGCCAGCTGCCCGATCGGCGTCGCCAGGACGGACGGCTGACCGGGCAGGGCCGCCGCCCGCCCGCACCTGCGCCCCGCCCGGGCGGATAGGGGCGTCAGAGGGCACTGCCGGCCTGCCAGGTGGGCCAGGGGATGTTCCAGTCGCTCAGGCCGTTGGCCGGGTCGACGGTGCGCTCGCCGGAGTTGACCACCTCGACCACGTCGCCGATGACGGAGCTGGCGAAGAACCTCGCGGCGTCGGTGGTCGGGTCGCCGGCGCCCTTGACGTCGCGCAGGGCCACGCAGCCGTGGCTGGTGTTGGCCGTGCCGAAGGCGGCGGCGGGCGACCAGTAGTTGCCGTGCACGAAGGTGCCGGAGGTGGTCAGCCGCTGGGCGTGCGGGACGTCGGGGATGGCGTACTCGTTGCCCAGGCCGACCGTGGTGGAGTCCATCTTGGTCTGCTGGTACTGCTCGGAGATCACCATCCGGCCGGCCCAGGTGCGGTGGTCCGGGGCCCCGCCGATCACCTTGTAGACCGCGCTGACCTTGCCGTCGGTGGTCACCGTCAGGGTGCCGGCCCGCAGGTCGGCCAGGCTGGTCTGGCTGCGGCCGACGGTGAAGACGACGTCCTTCTCCTGGGTGCCGAAGCGGCCGGGGGCGCCCTCGACGTCCTTGAGCCGCAGCCGGAGGGTGACCCTGCTGCCCGGGGCCCAGTACTGCTCCGGGCGGAAGTCCAGCCGGGTGCTGGAGTACCAGTACCCGACGACCTCCACGTCCGGCACGGCCCGCACGGTGATCGCCTGCTCGACGGCCTTGCGGTCGGTGATCGGGGTGTTGAAGGTGATCGAGACCGGCATGCCCACCCCGACCGTGGCGCCGTGCTCCGGGGTGAAGTAGCCGACGAAGCTGTGCGCCGGGGCCACCGTGGTGAACGCGGTGTTGGCGGCGGCCTGCTGCTTGTTCCGGTCCACCGCGAGGACCGCCACGGTGTACCTGGTGGCGCTCGTCAACGGGTCGGTGCTGGACCAGCTCCGCCCGTCGGGCGCGAGCCTGCCGGCCACCGGGTGTCCGGCCGAGTCGGTGACCCGGACCGAGGTGAGCGTGCCGTCGGCCGCGCCGACCGTGACGGGGGTGTCGAAGGGGGCGTTGGCGGTGCCGTCGGCCGGCGAGACGGTGATCCGCACGACCGAGGTCCCCGGCGAGCCCCCGGCGCCGCCGGCCGCCGATCCGCCGCCCCCGCCGTCCTCGCACGCCGCCAGCAGCAGGACCGGTGCCCCGATCAGCCCGGCCACCACCCCGCGCCGACTCCAGTCCCGGCCCCCGTCGTCCCGCTCCGCTGTCACGTCACGCTCTCCCTGCGAAGAGATTCAGATCACATGCGATCGTACGAGAACCGGAGATAGTGCGCCAAAAATGGACATACCGCCCAGCCAGCAGGCGGTGGGCGGTATGTGCGACGGGGTGGGCCCCTCAGGTCGAGCGGGCGACGGACGATCGGGGGCCGGTTACTCGACCTCGAACTCGTAGCTGTCGTCCTCGGGGTCGAAGGCGGTCTGCGCGGACTCCCAGGTCGCCTGCGCCAGCTCGACACCCGGGACGTCGCCGAGCAGCGCGACCGGGTCGATGAAGTGGGCGAGCGAGCCGGACGGGTCGACCTCGATGGCCTCGACCGACTGGGCGCGCTCCTCGTCGTCGAGGTACTCGTCCGCGTCGACCTGGGCGAGCGCGGCGGCCTTGAGCGCCTCCTCGTCGGTGATCTCGGCGATCAGCTCGATGCTGAGGCGGACGTAGCGGGGAGTGTCGGAAGCTTCGGTGCTGGTCATGGGGCGAGCGTAGGGGAGAACCCGGCCGGCTGCCCAACGCCCTGCCCCGTGGGCTGCGCGGGGCGGGCCCCGCACGCCCGGACCCACCCCCCCCCCCCCCCCCCCCCACCACCCCCCAGGACGCGTGGTGAGAGCCGTGGCAGAGCGGGGGGGGTGGGGAGCAGTGGTCGCCCGGTAGCAGGCAGGGTAA
>NZ_JBVHLF010000016.1:59528-67024 GCF_055559155.1 Kitasatospora sp. NPDC024654 | reverse complement strand
GGCGGAGCAAACACCCCCCCCCCCCCCCCCCCCCCCCCCCCCTTCCCTCCGCCCCCCCCCCCCCCCCCCCCCCCCCCCCCCCCCCCCCCCGCCCGCTCCGCCCGGCTCCCCCACCCGGGAGCCGCGGAGCCGCGCCGTGACGGCGCGAGGTGCCGTGGGAGCCGCCTCACCCTGGCACCGGCCGGAGCCGGGCAGGGGCGGGACGACGGCGACCCCCACGTGGGGCCCCTCCGGCCGAGCGAAAGGCTCGGAGGGAGACACGGCGCGCCGGTTCAGGGCCGGCCCGTGTGTCGCGACGACCGGGCACCGGGGAGCCGCTCCCGGTCGCCACCGCCGTCGTGCTCGGCGTCTTGCCGTGACTCCTACAGTGCCCGAGCCGTGTTACCCGCGTGATGCGGGCAGGTGTCGTGGACGTACCAAATCGGGCCCGCCGAGTTGAGGGTGGGTCAGTGCGCGGCCCGGCCGGCCATGTAGGCCAGCAGGTCCTGCTGGGTGACGATGCCCTGCGGCTTGCCGTCCACCAGCACCACCGCCGCGTCGTGCTGCTTCAGCACGTCCATCAGCCCGCTCACCGACTCGCCCGAGCCGACCACCGGCAGCGGCCGGGACATGTGCTCCTCCAGCGGGTCGGAGAGCTGCGCCCGCCCCTCGAAGAGCGCGGTCAGCAGGTGGCGCTCGGACACCGAGCCGATCACCTCGCCGGCCATGATGTCCGGGTGCCCGGCGCCCGGCGAGACCACCGGCATCTGCGAGACGCCGTACTCGCGCAGCACCTGGACCGCCTCGCCGACCGTCTCGCTCGGGTGCATGTGCACGAACTGCGGGATGCCCTGGTGCGCGACGGCGTCCTTGAGGGCCAGCACCTCGCCGATGGTCGCCTCGTCCTCGGCGGTGGGCAGGAAGCCGTAGTCGGCCATCCAGTCGTCGTTGAAGATCTTCGACAGGTAGCCGCGGCCGCCGTCCGGCAGCAGCACCACGACCACGTCGTCCGGGCCGAGCCGGCGGGCGACCTCCAGCGCGGCCACCACGGCCATCCCGCAGGAACCGCCGACCAGCAGGCCCTCCTCCTTGGCCAGCCGACGGGTCATCTGGAAGGAGTCCTTGTCGGAGACCGCGACGATCTCGTCGGCCACCGTGCGGTCGTAGGCGGTCGGCCAGAAGTCCTCACCGACACCCTCGACCAGGTACGGCCGGCCGGTGCCGCCCGAGTAGACCGAGCCCTCGGGGTCGGCGCCGATCACCCGCACCTTGCCGCCCGAGGCGTCCTTCAGGTAGCGACCGGTGCCGGAGATGGTGCCGCCGGTGCCGACGCCGGCCACGAAGTGGGTGATCCCGCCCTCGGTCTGCTCCCACAGCTCCGGACCGGTGGAGTGGTAGTGCGAGGCCGGGTTCTCCGGGTTGGAGTACTGGTCCGGCTTCCAGGCGTTCGGGGTCTCCCGGACCAGTCGGTCGGAGACGTTGTAGTAGGAGTCCGGGTGCTCCGGGGCGACGGCGGTCGGGCAGACCACGACCTCGGCGCCGTAGGCCCGGAGGGTGTTGATCTTGTCGGTGGAGACCTTGTCGGGGCAGACGAAGATGCAGCGGTACCCCTTCTGCTGGGCCACGATGGCCAGGCCCACACCGGTGTTGCCGGAGGTCGGCTCGACGATCGTGCCACCCGGCTTGAGAGCGCCGGAGGCCTCGGCCGCCTCGATCATCCGCATCGCGATCCGGTCCTTGACCGAGCCACCGGGGTTGAAGTATTCGACCTTCGCCAGCACGGTGGCGGAGATCCCCTCGGTGACCTTGTTGAGCTTCACCAACGGAGTGTTGCCGACCAGCTCGATGATCGAATTGTGGTACCGCACGGGGGTCCTCCCGGTCTGTGGCGCGCATGGGTATCGGTATGGCAAGCCTATGGCTCCGGATGGCCGATGCCCGCCGATAGGGCGAAGGTGTCAAGGGGTATGCACGCTCTGGGACGGACCCGCGCGGCGCGGGTGACCGGGAGAGATCGTGAAGGGGGCACCGGATGCCTGGGGCGCAGCACTCGAGGGCACGGGTGGCCCGGCGGATCGCGACGGCCGCGGCGTACGGCGGCGGCGGCCTGGGTCTGCTGGGGGTCGGGGTGGCCGGGCTGTTGATCACCGAGAGCCGGCTGGCGATCCGGGCGGTCGGCCTGCTGGACGGCGATCCGCCCCGGTCCGACGGCGAGTACGGGGAGGGCTTCGCCGATCCGGGCGCCGACCAGGAGCCGCTGGTGCTGGCGTTCCTGGGCGACTCCACGGCGGTCGGGCTGGGCGTGCGGCGAGCGCGCGAGACCCCGGGGGCGCTGCTCGCCGCCGGGCTGGCCTCGGTCGCCGAGCGGCGGGTCCGGCTGGTCAACGCGGCGGTCTCCGGGGCGCGTTCGGACGATCTGGCCCGCCAGGTGCGGCTCGCCGTGGCGGCCCGGCCGGCACTGGCCGTGATCATGATCGGGGCGAACGACGTCACCCGGCACAGCCCGTTCGCCCAGGCCGTCCGGCAGCTCGGCGAGGCGGTCCGGACGCTGCGCGAGGCCGGCTGCGAGGTGGTGGTCGGGACCTGCCCGGACCTCGGCACCATCAAGCCGGTGCGGCCGCCGCTGCGCTGGGTGGTGCGCCGGGTCAGCCGGCAGCTGGCGGCGGCGCAGACCATCGCGGTGGTGGAGGCCGGCGGCCGGACGGTCTCGCTCGGCTCCCTGCTGGGGCCGGAGTTCGCGGCCCGGCCGGAGATGTTCGCCTCGGACCGGTTCCACCCCTCCGCACAGGGCTACGCCACGGCGGCGATGGCCGTCCTGCCCTCGCTCTGCGCGACGCTCGGGCTGTGGCCGGAGGCCGTGGAGCCTCCGGTGCGGCGCGAGGAGGTGCTGCCGATGGCGGTGGCCGCCGCGACCGCCGCCGGACAGTCCGGCACCGAGGTGGCCTCGGCCGCGCCGGGCGGCGGGGCCGGCCGCTGGGCCCTGGTCAAGCACCGGCTGCGGCTCGCGCTGCCGGCGGTCGCCGGCGGCCCGGCCGCCGAGGACCCGGCCGCACCCGCGGACCCCGGAGCGCCGCCCGCGGCGTCGGCCAACTCACACGCGACCACAGGTGACGCGCGGTCTACTTGAGAGTAACTTCCTTCTCCGTAGCAGCCGGACACACACCCTGGGGAGCCGTCATGCCCGAAGCCGTCATCGTCAGCGCCGCCCGTTCGCCGATCGGCCGCGCCTTCAAGGGCTCGCTCAAGGACGTCCGGCCGGACGACCTGACCGCCCAGATCGTGGCGGCCGCGCTCGCCAAGGTGCCGCAGCTCGACCCGCGCGACATCGACGACCTGATGCTGGGCTGCGGCCTGCCCGGCGGTGAGCAGGGGCACAACCTGGCCCGGATCATCGCCGTCCAGCTCGGCTTCGACCACCTGCCGGGCTGCACCATCACCCGCTACTGCTCCTCCTCGCTGCAGACCACCCGGATGGCACTGCACGCGATCCGGGCGGGCGAGGGCGACATCTTCGTCTCGGCCGGCGTGGAGACCGTCTCGCGCTCGGTCCACGGCAGCTCCGACGGCCTGCCCGGCACCCAGAACCCGCTCTTCGCCGACGCGGTGGCGCGCACCGCCGAGCGCGCCGAGAAGGGTGGCGGCGAGTGGCACGACCCGCGCGAGGACGGCCTGCTGCCGGACGCCTACATCGCGATGGGCCAGACCGCGGAGAACCTGGCCGCGCTCAAGGGCATCACCCGGGCCGAGCAGGACGAGTTCGGCGTGCGCTCGCAGAACCTCGCCGAGGCGGCCATCAAGGCCGGCTTCTGGCAGCGCGAGATCACCCCGGTCACCACTCCGGACGGCACGGTGGTCTCGGCGGACGACGGCCCGCGCGCCGGGGTGACCCTGGAGGGCGTGGCCGGCCTGAAGCCGGTCTTCCGCCCCGACGGCACGGTGACGGCCGGCAACTGCTGCCCGCTGAACGACGGCGCCGCGGCGCTGGTCATCATGTCCGACACCAAGGCACGCGAGCTGGGCATCACGCCGCTGGCCCGGGTGGTCTCCACCGGGGTCTCCGCGCTCTCCCCCGAGATCATGGGCTACGGGCCGGTGGAGGCCTCCCGGCAGGCGCTCAAGCGGGCCGGGCTGACCATCGACGACATCGACCTGGTGGAGATCAACGAGGCGTTCGCGGCGCAGGTCATCCCGTCCTACCGGGACCTGGGCATCGACCTTGACAAGCTGAACGTCAACGGCGGCGCGATCGCGGTCGGCCACCCCTTCGGCATGACCGGCGCCCGGATCACCACCACGCTGATCAACTCCCTGCAGTGGCACGACAAGCAGTTCGGCCTGGAGACCATGTGCGTCGGCGGGGGCCAGGGCATGGCGATGGTCATCGAGCGCCTGAGCTGAGGTGGTTGAGCGCTCGGGCCACTCGTTCGTAGTGACCGAGCGTGACTGAGGGCCGGATCACGTTTCCATCGCGATCCGGCCCTTTCGCATGCCGGATCCGGCGCTGTTCTCGACGTTCCGAAGTCGGCCAACCGCGCAGCGTACAACGGCCCGACGTCCAGATATTCCGACAATGATTAACATCACGGGGCAAATTGGACATCTTCCACTGCAGTCCCAGCCCACTATGCGGCAGGGTGGAGATGTTCCCCTGTTCCACTCCGCGCAAGGAGTACGTTCCGTGAGCGCCGTGTACATCCCACTGTTGCTGGTTCTGATCGCCGTGTCGTCAGCCGTGCTGGTCCATGTACGCAGCCTCTCCCGCCGGTTCACCGAGCTGGCCGCCGCGTCCACTCAGGTGGACGAGGAGGTGATACGCCGGGCCGTCACCGAGGCACTGGCCGCCGACCGGGAGCGCGAGGTCAACGAGGCGCGGGCGTTCTGGGCCGAGCAGGAGGCCCGGGCGGCCGAGGACGCCGAGCTGCTGGACACCCCGTTCGCCGGCGACCCGCACGGGCTGGGCCCGGTGGAGAACTGGCCGGTGTTCTTCCCGCGCCCGACCGGCCCGGAGGACGCCGCGGACGGCGCCACCATGGACCCGGCGTTCGGCGAGGCGCTCCGCGCGGCCCTGGAGGACCTGGTCAGCGACAGCGGCCCGCTGCCCGGCCCGACCGCCGGCGGGCACCCGGCGCAATCCGACTCGAGCGCCGCCGGCGACGCCCAGGCCCGCCGGGAGGCCGATCTGCTCGCCACCGGCCTGGAGGCCGGACTGCTCGACCCGGACCCCGCCGCCACCGGGGAGCCGGCCGCCGCCGTCCCCGACCCGCGCCGCCACCCCTCGCACCCCGACTTCGTGCCCAGCCAGACGCCGTCCCGGGAGTGGACGGACGCGCGGCTCACCGCGCTGGCCGAGGACCGGATCGCGCTGACCGACGTCCGGCCCGGCCCGCTCGGCACCCTGGACGTCTACGCCTTCGCCGACGGCACCACCCTCTGCGTGGCGCCCGGCGACCGGGAGGCCGCGTACCGGCTGATCGACGCGGTGCGGGCGGGCGAGGACGTCCGGCTGCTCGGCGGCTCGCGGTTCTCCGGCTCGTACTCGCTGACCTTCTCCACCGACGACGAGGCGGTCTACGTGCTGGCCGACCGCGTGGTGGCCAGCATCTGACGCCGGCTCGGCCGGATCGACCGACCCGGCCCGCTCAGCCGCACAGCTCCGCCACGGCGCCCACCGCCGCGACCGCCTCCACCAGCAGGCCGGCCGCCGTGGTCCGGGCGCCGTCGGCCGTTTCCAGCGGGTGCTCGTCGGCCAGCGGGGCCAACGCGACGACCAGATCGTGCCCGGCGACGGCGAGTTGGTCGCCGACCGCGAACGCCCCGGCGTCCGGGACGGCCCGCGGCGCGGACTCCGCGCCCTCCTCCAGCCGCTGGGCCTCCGCCGCGAGCCGACCGGCCAGCGCGAGGCCGGCGGCGGCCCGGGAGGGGTACCCGGGGACGGCGCCGAGCAGCCGGCTCTGCGGGAGGGCGCGGAAACGATCCGCCAGGTGGTCGACGGCGTGCAGCAGGGCGGAGGCATCGGGCATACCGCGAGCCTAACGGGCACCGGACCCGCCCGCCGGACCGCCTCCGGGACCGCCGCCATGACCACCGAGCGTCACGCAGCGCGGTTGGCCGAAAACGGACGGTTCAACGGACGGTTCGGTCGTCGCCGCACGGTTCAGTCGTCGCCCCGCAGGATGGCGATCAGCCGCAGCAGCTCCAGGTAGATCCAGACCAGCGACAGGGTCAGGCCGAACGCCGCCCGCCAGGACTCCCGCTGCGGCACACCGTCACGGATCGCCCGCTCGACCGCCGCGAAGTCGAGCGAGAGGAAGAAGGCGCCCAGCCCGGTCCCGACCAGGCCGACCAGGATCCCCAGCGGACCGGAGTTCAGCCCCAGCGAGGCGCCGAACAGCGAGGCCACCAGGTTGACCAGCATCAACAGCCGGAATCCGGCCGCCACCGCCAGACCGACCCGGGTGTACCGCGCGGTGACCCGGATCGGGCCGCCGCGGTAGGCGAGCAGCATGCCCGCGAAGACCGCCGCGGTGCCCAGCACCGCCTGGACCGCGATGCCCGGCCAGACCGTGTCGAGCGCCCGGGTGACCGGGCCCAGGAAGAAGCCCTCCAGGCCCGCGTGGAGCAGCACCAGCGGCGGGCTGACGCTGCGCCGGAAGCTGACCACCAGGCCGATCACGAAGGCCGCCAGGGCCGCCCCGAGCGCCGGGCCGAAGCCGGCGGCCGGCAGCGCGAACCAGGCCACCGCACCGGCCGCGACCAGGGTGAGCAGGGTCAACGCGGTCCGGGCCACCACGTCGTCCAGGGTCATCCGGCCGGTGGCCGCCGGTCCCGCCGCCGGCGCCAGGTACAGCTGTTCCAGCTGCTCGGCGGTGAGTTGTCCCTCGTACGGGGCCCGCGCGGACGACGCCGGACCGGCGGCCCGGGTGAAGATCCCGTCCCGCGAGAAGACCGGGTTGCTGCTCCTCATGCGCTTTCCTCCCGGCACGGCACCACTCCCTCCCCCGATGGTAATGGGTTGGCAAAGAGCGGGGGTATCCGCGGGCACCCCGGAGGTGCGCGGGAGGGCGTGAACTGGGTGGTGCCCGGAGCCGGACTCGAACCGGCACGACCTTACGGCCAAGCAGTTTTAAGCTGCCCGTGTCTGCGTTCCACCATCCGGGCCTGAACAACTCCGCGCACGGTGCGGATTGCCCCTGAGCCTAGTCGTCCCGATCCCGGTAGCGCATGTTCCCAGCCAGGGAAGTTGTCATGTTTCCTTGCCATCTGACGAACTGTCCGTAATTTCTGTCACCCCGTTCACCGGTTCCGGTCATCAGGGTCGCCGTCATACCGCAGGAGGAGAAGCTCGGCCTGTCGACCGACTCACGGTGGTGGCTGCCCACCCTCCCCATGACTGACGCCAGCCGGCTCGCGGCGCAGCACCATGGGATCGAGCCCGGCCCCGGGGGGGGGCGGGGGGGGGGGGGGGGGGGGGCAGGGGGGGGGGGGGGGGGGGGGGGGGGGGGGGGAGGGGGGGGGGT
>NZ_JBVHLF010000016.1:43723-59521 GCF_055559155.1 Kitasatospora sp. NPDC024654 | reverse complement strand
GGGAAAGTCTTGCCTTGCAGACAAACTCGCGGTGGTGGCTCCCCACCCCCCCGAGAATCCACACCAGCGGCCGTAAGGCAAACCACGGGGGGGCCGCCCCGGCCCCGGGCCCCCCCCGGGTTTGGGGGCGGCCCCGCCCCTGGCAGGCTGGGCTGAGCACGGATCACTATCAGGGGGATCAGGATGCGCGGACCCAGCGGCCTCACCCGGCGCACGCCGGGGCGGACGAACCGGACGGAGCCCCCGACCCTTCCGCTGCTCGGCGCGGCGGCGGGCATCGGCCTGAGCGGCCTGCTGGCCTGGTCCACCGGCGGCGCGCTGTGCAGCAGCGCGGCCGGGCTGGCCACGGTCCGACCGTTCGGCAAGCTGCTGGTCTTCCTGGGTATGGTCGGCCTGGTCGGCCTGCTGGGCCTGGTGGCGGCCGTCTGGCCGACCCGGCGGGCGGGCCGGCCGGCCACGCCGTCCGAACGGCCGGCGACCCGCCGTGGGCCCGAGTGACGCCCGCTCAGGCGTCCGGGCCGGCGGGCGGTACGGCAGGCGGTACGGCGAAGGGCCCCGGGTCCGGCGGTCTCCCACCGGGCCCGGGGCCCTTGCTGCCCTGCAGATACTGCTGTTGTACTCCGCCCGGTCGCACGGCCGGCTGAGCACCACGGAGGTCGTGGTCCGGCGACGCTGCCGGGCGGAGGGCCTCCGACTCTTACCCCCGGTGTTCCCGCACCGGAGGGCCCCCACCACCCGCCCAGGGGCGGCGGGGTCAGTCGCTTTACTTGCTGGCGAGTTCCTTGGCCTCGGCGGGCGCCTTGGCCTGGGCCGGCAGCGGCACCGGCGCGGTGACCTCCTGGAAGGCACCGAACGGGCGCTCCATCTCCGACAGGCCGACGGTCTCGCGCTTGAGGAACATGGCGAGCGTCCAGTCCGTGAAGACCCGGATCTTGCGGTTCATGGTCGGCACCCGGCTGCCGTGGTACAGGCGGTGGAACCACCAGGCCGGACGGCCCTTCAGCTTGTACTTGCCGAAGAGGATCGCCACGCCCTTGTGCAGGCCGAGACCGGCGACCGCACCGAGGTTCTTGTGCTTGTACTCCTGCTGCGGGAAGCCACGCATCCCGGAGACCACGTTGTCGCCGAGCACGACCGCCTGGCGCACCGCGTGCTGCGCGTTCGGCGGGCACCAGGCGCCCTCGCCGGCGGCGAGGTCCGGCACCTGGGCGTTGTCGCCGGCGGCCCAGACGTAGTCGAAGCCCTGCACCTGCAGGGTCGGCGCGGTGTCCACGTGGCCGCGCGGGCCCAGCGGCAGGCCGAAGTTGGCGACGGCCGGGTTGGGCTTGACGCCCGCGGTCCAGACGATGGTGGAGGCGTCGGCCTCGATGCCGTTCTTCAGCACCACGTGGCCGTCGACGCAGGAGTCCATCGAGGTCTCGATGTAGATCTCGATGGCGCGCTCTTCGAGCTTCTCCTTGGTCCACAGACCGAGGTCCGGGCCCATCTCCGGGAGGATCCGGTTGGCCGCCTCGACCAGGATGAAGCGCATGTCGTCGCGGCTGACGGTCTTGTAGATCTTCGCCGCGTCGCGGGCCATGTCCTCGACCTCGGCGATGGTCTCGACGCCGGCGAAGCCGCCGCCGATGACCACGAAGGTGAGGGCCTTGCGGCGGACCGCCTCGTCCGTGGTGGACTCGGCCTTGTCCAGCTGCGCCATGACGTGGTTGCGGAGGCTGATGGCCTCCTCCACCGTCTTCATGCCGATGCCGTTCTCGGCCAGGCCCGGAATCGGGAAGGTCCGGGAGACCGAGCCGGTCGCCACGACGAGGTAGTCGAAGGGCAGCTCGTAGGAGTCGCCGGCCAGCGGCGCGATGGTGGCGACCTTGCGGGCGTGGTCCACCTCGGTCACGTGACCGGTGAGCACCTCCGCCTTCTTCAGGGCGCTGCGCAGCGGCGCGACGAGGTTGCGAGGGGCGACGTTGCCGCCGGCCGCCTCGGGAAGGAAGGGCAGGTACGTCATGTACGACCGCGGGTCGACGACCGTGACGGTCGCCTCCCCGAAGCGCATCTTCTTGAGGATGCGCATCGCGGCATACAGGCCGACGTAACCACCGCCGACAATGAGGATGCGAGGACGCTCCGTGGTGCTCATATCGGAAAGTATCCAGCACGGTTGAGAGCGCCTTGCGTGAGGCCCGTCACAGGACGCTGGACAGCCTCTGCTACACTACGCGGCCACTATCACGGATCATCGGCCCACAGGGAGGACCGGTCGGCCGGTCGTCCACGGGTTTGATTCGACACGGCCCTGCTGAGCAGCAACGATCCGCCGAGCCCCACGGTTCCCGGGCATCATTTCGATTCCACCGGCCGATTCCGGGACGCGCCTGGGATCCAGCGACCACCGCCCGCCGACCGCCTTCGGACCCGCAATCGGGGCGGACCGGACAGCAACGCCCCCCGTTTACCCGGATCGCCATGTGAAGAAATTCACGAAGCTTTTCGCGACACGCCCGACGCGGCCCCACCCCGAGGCTGCGAACACCTCTCGGGGAAGGGCCGCGGACCCGGCGGTCCGTCAGCCGAGCACGCTCCAGGCGATCCCGTCGAGGATGTCGTGCTCGCTGACGAGCACCTCGGTGGCGCCGGTCCGCTCCATGATCGAGAGCATCACCAGCGCACCGGCCGCGATCACGTCCACCCGGCCCGGGTGGATCACCGGGATCGCCGCCCGCTCCGCGTGGGTGGCGCTCAGCAGCCGCCCGGTGACCTCACGGACCTGCTCCAGGCTGATCCGCGAGTGGTGCACCAGCTCGGAGTCGTAGGACGGCAGGTCGAGCGCGACCGCCGCCACCGTGGTCACCGTGCCGGCCAGGCCGACCAGCGAGGCCGCCTCGGTCAGCGGCACCTCCTCGGCCGCCAGGTCGAGCGCCTTCCTGATGTCCGCCTTGGCCGCCGAGATCTGGCCCAGGGTCGGCACCTCGGAGCCGGCGAAGTGCCGCTCGGTCAGCCGCACGCAGCCGATGTCCACCGAGCGGGCCGCCCGCACCTCCCCGTCGCCCAGCACGAACTCGGTCGAGCCGCCACCCAGGTCGAAGACCAGGTAGGGGGCGGCGACCGGACCGCCGGCCAGCTCCCGGGTGGCGCCGGTGAAGGAGAGCCGGGCCTCCTCGTCACCGGTCACCACCTCGGGGTCCACCCCGAGGATCTCCCGCACCCCGGCGGCGAACTCGGCGCTGTTCTCGGCGTCCCGCGAGGCGCTGGTGGCGACGAAGCGGACGTGCTCGGGGGCGATGCCGTGCTCGCCGATGACCGCCGCGTACTCCCGGCAGGCCGCGAAGGTGCGCTCCAGCGCCTCCGGGGCGAGTCGGCCGGTGCGGTCCACGTCCTGGCCGAGCCGCACGATGATCATCCGCCGGTCCAGGTCGGTGATCACGCCGGTCTCCGGGTCGAGTTCGGCGATCAGCAGCCGGATCGAGTTGGTGCCGCAGTCGACCGCGGCCACCCGAGTGGTCGTCACTTGTCCTGCTCCTGCTCCCGGGCCGCCCGCTTGGCGGCCCGCTCGGCGGCCTTCCGCTCCTTGGCGGCGATCACGGCCGCGTGGTCCTCGGTCTTCTCCCGCTGGGCGTGCAGCGCCGCGACCCCGGCCTCGATGTCCTCCTCGGTGACGCAGCCGCCCTTGCGCCACCACTCCGGCAGCATCGCCAACGCCTCGTCACCGAGCGGGTTGACCCCGGGCCCGGCGGCCAGCGCGTGGCCCACCAGGACGTGCAGGCACTTCACCCGGTCCGGCATCCCGCCGGCCGAGGGGAAGCCCTCCAGCACCTCGATGGCGTCCCGGCGGGCGATGTAGTCCTCGTGCGCCTTCTGGTACGCGGCGGCCAGCTCCGGGTCCTCGGCGAGCCGGGCGGTCTGCTCCTTCATCACACCGTCCGCCTCCAGGGTGCCGATCAGCGAGGCGGCCTTGGGGCAGGTCAGGTAGTACAGCGTGGGGAACGGGGTGCCGTCGGCCAGCCGGGGGGCGGTCTCGACGACGTCCGGGTTGCCGCACGGGCAGCGGTGCGCGACGGCGCGGGTGCCGCGCGGGACGCGGCCGAGCTGGGCCGCGACGGCGGCGAGGTCACGGTCGTCGACCGGCGGGGTGTTCTCAGTGGTCATGGCGGTGCGTCTTCTCACGGGGCGTGGGCGGGGGCGGGGGTTGCGGTGTCGGCCGCGTCGACGGAGTCCCAGAGGGTGGTGTACCAGGGCTTGGGCGCCTTGGCGGCCTGCGCCGAGACGGCCGCCGAGGACGGCTGGGCGGCCGCCGAGGGCTTCGGGTCGACCGAGACGAACGCGGTCTCCCCGGGGAGCGCGTAGTGCAGCCGCTCGCGGGCCTGGGCCTTCACGTACTCCGGGTCCTGCCAGCGGGCCCGCTCCTTGGTCAGCTGCTCGACCTGCTGCCGGGCCTGCTCGGCCGTGACCCGCTGGGCATTGATCTCGGAGCGCTGGGAGAGGAACTGGCGGGTGGGGTAGGCGAGGATCGCCACCAGCGCGCAGAGCACCAGGACGAGCACGGTGGCCCGGCTGGTGAAGCGCGGCCGCGCCGCCAGTCCCGGGATCTTCCAGCCTGCCATCGCTACCCCTCCGTTCGCACCGGTGCCCCGGCGTCCACCCTACGGGGTGAACGGCGGGGCACCGGACGGCGAACTACGGGCGTGTCAGCCCTCGAACTCGCTGTGCTTACTGGTCCGCGGAGCGGAACCGCGGGAAGGCGGCACGGCCGGCGTACTCGGCGGCGTCGTCGAGGATCTCCTCGATGCGCAGCAGCTGGTTGTACTTGGCGACGCGCTCCGAACGGGCCGGGGCACCGGTCTTGATCTGGCCGCAGTTGGTGGCGACCGCGAGGTCGGCGATGGTGACGTCCTCGGTCTCGCCGGAGCGGTGCGACATCATGCAGCGGTAGCCGTTGCGCTGGGCCAGCTCGACGGCGTCCAGGGTCTCGGTCAGCGAGCCGATCTGGTTCACCTTCACCAGCAGCGCGTTGGCGGTGCCGGTCGCGATGCCCTTGGCCAGGCGGGCCGGGTTGGTCACGAACAGGTCGTCACCGACCAGCTGCACCTTGGCGCCCAGCTCGTCGGTGAGGGCCTTCCAGCCCTCCCAGTCCGACTCGTCCAGCGGGTCCTCGATGGAGACCAGCGGGTAGTTGGCGACCAGGTCGGCGTAGTAGGCGCCGAGCTCGGCGGAGGAGAGCGCCTTGCCCTCGAACTGGTAGGCGCCGTCCTTGTAGAACTCGGAGGAGGCGACGTCCAGGGCGAGCGCGACGTCCTTGCCCGGGGTGTAGCCGGCCTTCTTGATGGCCTCGACGATCAGGTCGAGCGCCTCGCGGTTGCTGTCCAGGTTCGGCGCGAAGCCGCCCTCGTCGCCGAGGCCGGTGGAGAGACCGCGCTCCTTCAGCACGCCCTTGAGCGTGTGGTAGACCTCGACGCCCCAGCGGACGGCCTCGGAGAAGGACTCCGCGCCGATCGGGGCGATCATGAACTCCTGGATGTCGACGTTGGAGTCCGCGTGCGAGCCGCCGTTGAGGATGTTCATCATCGGGACCGGCAGGACGTGCGCGTTCGGGCCGCCCAGGTAGCGGAACAGCGGCAGGTCGCTGGCCTCGGAGGCGGCGTGCGCCACGGCGAGCGAGACGCCCAGGATGGCGTTGGCGCCGAGCGAGGACTTGTCGGGGGTGGCGTCCAGGTCCAGCATCGCCTGGTCGATCAGCCGCTGCTCGGTCGCGTCGTAGCCGACCAGCTCCGGGCCGATCTGCTCGATCACGGCGAGGACGGCCTTCTCGACACCCTTGCCGAAGTAGCGGTTCTTGTCGCCGTCGCGCAGCTCCAGGGCCTCGAAGGCACCGGTGGAGGCGCCGGACGGAACAGCGGCACGGCCGGTGCTGCCGTCGTCGAGGCCGACCTCGACCTCGACCGTGGGGTTGCCGCGGGAGTCGAGGATCTCGCGGGCTACGACGACATCAATGGACGGCACGAGGCATCTCCTATGCGGAAGCGGTCCGGGGGACGTGGAACGGGTCGTACGACCAGAGCCTAACCGCACCCACCGGTCCGGCCGCCCGGACCTGGCTCCCCGTCTCGGCGTGTGGCCGGACTACCGGTCGGTAGTTCACCCGAATGCGCGTGCGGGGCAACCTGATCGCCCCGCACGCGCCGCCCGGCTCAGCCGAGGTGCAGCACCTGACCGGGCATGATCAGGTCCGGGTCGCCGCCGATCGTGCCGTGGTTGCCGTCGTAGAGCGCCTGCCAGCCGCCCTGGAGGTGCTGGGCCTGGGCGATCATGGAGAGCGTGTCGCCGGGACGCACGGTGTAGTCGTGGCCCGAGCCGGTGCCCTGCGCGGCGGCGGGGGCGGCGGCCGGCGCCGCCGGGGCGGCCGGGGCCTGCGCGGACACGCCGGCGTACTGGTCGTAGACGCTCTGGTGGCTGGTCCAGTGCCAGCCACCGTCCTTCTGGTACCAGAAGACCTTGGCGGCCGGGTCCCAGCCGGCCTTGCCCTGGAAGACCGGGCCGCTCTGCTGCGGCTGGGCCTGCGGCGCCTGACCGTGCGACTGGGCCTGCGGCGCGGCCTTGGTGCGGGCGGCCGGCGCGGACGAGCCCGACGACGAGGTGTCGACCGCGGCGGGGGCGCCACCGGCGGTCAGGCCGGCCTTGACCGAGCAGACCGGCCAGGCGCCCGGTCCCTGGTCGGCCAGCACCTTCTCGGCGACGGAGATCTGCTGGGACCGGGTGGCCTGGTTGGCCTGCGGGGCGTACTGGGTGCCGCCGTACGCGGCCCAGGTGGAGGAGGTGAACTGCAGGCCGCCGTAGAACCCGTTGCCGGTGTTGATGCTCCAGTTGCCGGTGCTCTCGCAGTCCGCGACCTTGTCCCAGACCGATGCGGTGGCGGCGTGCGCGCCGGTCGCGGTGAGCAGCGGCATCGCCAGTCCGACCCCGGCCACGCCGGCTGCGGCGATGGCCTTCTCGGTATTGGTGCGACGACGATGACGGCCTGTTCCGGTGAGCAGCATGAAGGTTTCCCTCTCCGCACGCCTGCGAGGTGAGCTGTCGGGTTCGGACCGGGAGGTGGCCCGGCCGTCCGTCCGGATCGCTCCGGCGGGCGGCTTCACCCCTAGCCGTGGGGAACGGCGGAAATACCTGGGTCCCCCGCCCCTGCCCAGGGTGTGGTCGGTGTCCCGATGGCGCGGCGGGCAGGATTCGGCGTTCCGCGCACGGGGTCCGCAGCTGCGAACTCCACGGAGAGTAGACAGATGGGCAGACCAATCACAAGCTCATATCGCGTACATCACATGAAAATTACGGACCGTCATGGATCGCCTACCAACGACGGGCATATGTCCGCATTGATGGGCATTCATATTCGGTCGCACCAGGGCGAATCCGACACGCCGTCAGCCCTCGGCCGTGAACGCCACCGGGAGTTCCCGCAGGCCACGCATGATCAGTCCGCCGCGCCAACGCAACTCGGCCGGATCCGCCGAGAGCTGAATGTCCGGCAATCGGGTCAGCAGCGTGGCCAGCGCGATCTGCCCCTCCAGCCGGGCCAGCGGGGCGCCGATGCAGTAGTGGATCCCGTGACCGAAACCCAGGTGCGGGTTGTCCGTCCGGGCCAGGTCCAGGGTGTTCTCGGCGGCGAACCGCGCCGGGTCCCGGTCGGCCGCCGCGAGCACCACCAACACCGGGTCACCGGTCGCGATCCGCACCCCGCCGATGGTCAGCGGTTCGGTGGCGAACCGCCAGGTGGCCAGCTCCACCGGGCCGTCGTAGCGCAACAGCTCCTCGACGCCGGTGGTCAGCAGCCCCCGCTCACCGCGGGCGAGCGCGCCCTGCAGCAGCGCCCGCTGCTCCGGGTTGCGGAGCAGCGCGTAGGTGCCGTTGCCGATCAGGTTGACGGTGGTCTCGAAGCCGGCGAAGAGCAGGATGAAGGCCATCGCGGCGGCCTCGTTCTCGGTGAGGTGCTCGCCGTGGTCGCTGGCCCGGATCAGACCGGAGATCAGGTCGTCGCCCAGGTCGGCCCGCTTGCGGTGGATCAGCTCGGCCAGGTACGTCCGCATCCGCTTCACGGCACGGGCCACCCCGCCGCGCGGGCCGCCGCCGTGGCGGATCATCATCCCGGCCCAGTCCCGGAAGTCGTCCTGGTCCTCGGCCGGCACGCCGAGCAGGTCGCAGATCGCGTAGATGGGGAGCGGGAAGGCGAACTCGTGGATCAGGTCGGCCGAGCCGCGGGCGGCGAAGGAGTCGATCAGCCGGTCGGTCAGCTGCTGCACCCGGGGTTCGAAGGCGGCCACCCGACGCGGGGTGAAGGCCTTGGAGACCAGCCGACGCAGCCGGGTGTGGTCCGGCGGGTCGATGTTCAGCAGATGGGTCATCAGGTCGGCGCTGCGCTCGCCGGGGATGCCGACCCGCCCGGTGCGGTGGGCCTGCTCGCTGTGGTGCGCCGGGTTCTTGGAGAGTCGGCCGTCCGCCAGCGCCTGCCGGGCGTCCGCGTACCGGGTCACCAGCCAGGCATCCACCCCGCTGGGCAGGGTGGTCCGGTGCACGGGGGCGTGCGTTCGCAGCCAGGCGTACGCCGGATAGGGGTCGGCGGCGAACTCCCAGGTGAACAGGGGTGGCATGGGGGTCTCTGACGGCTCCAGCATGACCCGACGTTATCCGGTCCGATCAGGAGTGAGCCTGGTCACCTGACGGGTAATCCCTGTTGCGGAGGGTCGCGCCGTGCCTACGATCCTCGGATAGCCATAGGCGGACGCCAGTGCGGTGGCGTCCCCCCAAGGAGGAGCAGCCATGCGAGTAGCCGGGGCAGTGGTGGTCATCGCGGTACTCGACGGCGGCGACGGTGCGGGACTCGCCCGTCGGTTCGTCGCCGCCGGCGCCACCGGCCTGCTGATCGCCGACCCCCGGGCCGGGATCGCCGAGGACCTCGCCGCCGACCTGGACCGCCCGGGTTGCCCGGTGGTCGGGGTGAGCGGCGACGTCCACCAGCCCAGCGACATCGCCGCGCTGGTGGACACCGCCGAGAAGCACCTCGGCCGGATCGACCTCTTCTGCGTCGCCGGCCCGGACGGCGAGCGGATCGTCGCGCTGGACGAGCTGCCCGGCCACCTGGACCGGCTGGCCGAACTGCTCGACCCGCTGGGCGAGGCGATCTGCGCGGTCGTCCCGCCGCAGCGCGTCGTCGCGGGCACGCCGGCCCCGCAGGCTTCCTGATCCGACCGGGGGCGCCCGGCCCGGGCCTCCCCGGCCGGTCAGTCGGCCGGGTGCCCCTCGGCGGCGCGCACCTCGGCGCGATAGCGGCGGGCGGCGGCGCGCAGCGCGGCGTCCGGGTCGACCCCCGCGTCGTACGCGCGCTGCACCACGGCCAGCAGCAGCTCGCCGGCGCTGCCCTCGTCCAGCTCGGCGGGCAGCTGGTACGGCGCGTCCGGCGCGCCCGTGAAGCCCGCCCGGCGGACCCGGGAGACCAGCTTGGCCGCGTACGCCAGGGCCGGCAGCCCGGCCGGCACGCCGTCCAGCACCGACTCCCGGTGCCGCTTCTCGGCGGCCTTGAGAGCCTCCCAGTTGGCCTCCACCTCGTCGGTGGTCGACGCGGCGCTGTCGCCGAAGACGTGCGGGTGGCGGTACATCAGCTTCTCGACGATGGCCCCGGCCACCTCGTCGATCGAGAACGGGTCCGCCGGGTGCTCCTCGGCGATCCGGGCGTGGAAGAAGACCTGCAGCAGCACGTCGCCCAGCTCCTCGCGCAGCGTCTCCCGGTCCCCCTCCTCGATCGCCTCGACCAGCTCGTAGGCCTCCTCGACCAGGTACTTCACCAGTGAGGCGTGGGTCTGCTCGGCATCCCACGGGCAGCCGCCGGGCGAGCGCAGCCGGTCCATCACCGTGACCAGGTCGAGTAGCCGGGCGCCGGGCAGGTCGTACGAGCCGGGCAGCAGCTCGATCTCCGGTACCTCGCCGGCCTCCTCCACAGCGAGCCGGGCCAGCGCGTCGGTCAGCCCCGGGTCGCCGTCCGGGCTGCCCAGCCAGACCAGCGGTGCCCGCTCGGTCAGCAGCCGGGCCAGCGCCGGCGCGGTGCCGCGCTCGACCAGCTCCACCGTCACGCCGGCCCGGGCCAGCGCCGGCAGCTGCGGGTGCGCCGGGTCGGCGGCGAGCACCAGCGGCGCCGCGCGCAGCGCCTCCCAGGCCGGCCAGCTGAGCAGGCCGGGGGCGACGCGGTGGGTGGTGGTGAGCAGGGTCAGCTTCGAGGTCTCCACACCGTCGAACCTACCGCCCGGGGGTGACCGGAGCGTCACAGGAGGCCGGCGCTACCGTGACCGCCGTGCCAGCGAAGAAGAAGCCCAGGTCGAAGCAGCGAACCACGGAGCGGCGACGCGAACGGTGCTGGAAGACGGCGGCCGTCGTCCTCCTCGTCGCGCTGTTCGGGCTGGCCTACTGCGCCGACGACCTGGCCTACGAGCTGCGGCTGGCGGGCACCCCCGGGACGTTCCGCGCGGTGGGCTGCCAGAGCGCCGGGAGCGGGCGGGGCTCCAGCACCACCTGCACGGGCGAGTTCCGCTCCGACGACGGGAAGGTCGACGACCCGAACCTCTCGATCGACCGGGGCGTGCCGGTGCTGCGGCCGACCCCGATGCAGCTGGACGCCCCGGACGACCTCCACGAGGTGGGTGCCGACACGATCGCCTACTCGCTGGCGCTGCTGCTCATGGTCGTGGCGGTCGGTGCGTACGCCGTAGCGCTGGTGACCGAGCCGCCGAAGCGGAAGGTGGTGTCCCGCGGTGAGCGGGTCGCCGGGCAGGTGATCACCTCCAGCGTGCTCGGCGGCGTCCTGGTGGCCACCGCCGGCGTGGTGATCTCGGCCTGGTCCTGACCGCGGGGCACGGCCCCGCCCGCCAGCTCAGGCGTTGGCCTGGTTCAGCCAGTCCGCGGAGGGGCCGTCCAGCACGGTCTGCTGCGGGTCCCAGGTGCCGTACCGCGGGTTGACCGAGACCTTCAGTTCGGCGGAGGCCTGGGTGAGCAGCTGGTGCACGGCCTGGTTGCCGTCGTTGGTGCCGAGCTGGTTGCCGGTGAGCGCGGCCAGCTTCCACAGCCCGAGCTGCTCGCGGTAGAAGTCGTCGATCCGGGCGGCCGGCACCGCGTGCTTCAGCAGCAGCATCTGCTCCAGGCCGGCCTCGCCGCCCCACGCCTGGGCCTGCTCCTGCCGGGCCTGGTCGATCTCGGCCTGGGTCACGGTCAGGCCGTGCTCGGCGACCGCGTGGTCGACCACCTGCTCCAGCACCATGTTCGACACCGTCACCCCGACCAGGCCGCTCTGCTCCTGGTACGGGCCGCTGGAGTGGGCGGCCGCCTCGGTGCGGAACGCGGCGAGGCGGGCCTGCACCGAGGCGACCGAGATCCGGTCCGATCCGACCACCGCCGCGGTGCCGGTCCGCACCGGTCCGCCGCAGGCGGTCAGCACGGCCGCGGCCGCCAGGACACCGAGGACGGGGACGGAACGGCGGAGCAAGGAGCTGCTGCGGATCACGCGGGCCTCCCGGATGGCTCTGCTGACGGGAGATCAGAATAGGGATCGCGGACCGCCGTTGCCCAGACGTCGGACCGGGCGGGTCACCCGGACGGGCGAACGACGACGGCCCGGCCACCCCGCGGGGCGACCGGGCCGCGGCGCTACTTCCCGGCGCCGGCCAGCTCCTCGAACATCGCGCCGAGGAAGGTCCCGCACCAGGCCAGCAGCTCCCGTCCGACCACCGGCTTGCCGCCGATCCGGGCCGTGCTGGGTCGCGGCACCAGCACCTGCTGGGCGGCGGCCTTGACCTGGCTGCGCGGGTAGAGCCGGTTCAGCCGCAGCTGCTGCGACTCGCGGAACTCCACCGGCCCGAACCGGACGTTGGCACCCTGCAGCGTGATGTCCGCGATGCCGCACCGGCGCGCGTACAGCCGAAGTGCCGCCACCAGCAGGAGGTTCTCCACCGGATCCGGCAACTTTCCGTACCGGTCGGTGAGTTCGGCGCGGACCTGCTCGATGTCGTCCTCCGAGGAGACCGCCGCGATCGCGCGGTAGGCCTGCAGCCGCAGCCGCTCGCCCGGTGCGTAGTCGTGCGGCACGTGCGCGTCCACCGGAAGCTCGATCCGGACCTCCAGCGGCTCCTCCTCCGGCTCGCCGCCGCCCGCCAGCGACTCGCGGAACTCGGCCACCGCCTCGCCGACCATCCGCATGTAGAGGTCGAAGCCGACCCCGGCGATGTGCCCGGACTGCTCGCCGCCGAGCAGGTTGCCGGCGCCGCGGATCTCCAGGTCCTTCATCGCGACGTACATGCCCGCACCCATCTCGGTGTGCTGGGCGATGGTGGCGAGCCGCTCGTGCGCGGTCTCGGTGAGCGGCTTCTCCGGCGGGTAGAGCATGTAGGCGTAGCCGCGCTCCCGGCCACGGCCCACCCGGCCGCGCAGCTGGTGGAGTTGGGAGAGACCGAAGGTGTCGCCGCGCTCGACGATCAGGGTGTTGGCGTTGGAGATGTCGATCCCCGACTCCACGATCGTGGTGGAGACCAGCACGTCGAACTCCTTCTCCCAGAAGTCGACCACCACCTTCTCCAGTTGGGTCTCCCCCATCTGCCCGTGCGCGGTGGCGATCCGGGCCTCCGGGACCAGGTCCTTGAGCCGTGCTGCCGCCTTGTCGATCGACTCCACCCGGTTGTGGATGTAGAACACCTGGCCCTCGCGCAGCAGTTCGCGCCGGATCGCGGCGGAGATCTGCTTCTCGTCGTACGGGCCGACGAAGGTCAGCACCGGGTGGCGCTCCTCCGGCGGGGTGGTGATGGTGGACATCTCGCGGATGCCGGTGACCGCCATCTCCAGGGTGCGCGGGATCGGGGTCGCGGACATCGTCAGCACGTCCACGTTGGCCCGCAGCTTCTTCAACTGCTCCTTGTGCTCGACCCCGAAGCGCTGCTCCTCGTCGACGATGACCAGGCCGAGGTCCTTGAACCTGGTCTCGGACGAGAACAGCCGGTGGGTGCCGATCACCACGTCCACCGAGCCGTCCCGCAGCCCCTCCAGCACCGCCTTCGCCTCGCCGTCGGTCTGGAACCGGGACAGCGCGCGGACGTTGACCGGGAAGTTGGCGTAGCGCTCGGCGAAGGTCGAGAAGTGCTGCTGCACCAGCAGCGTGGTGGGCACCAGCACCGCCACCTGCTTGCCGTCCTGGACCGCCTTGAAGGCCGCTCGCACCGCGATCTCGGTCTTGCCGTACCCGACGTCGCCGCAGATCAGCCGGTCCATCGGGACCGACTTCTCCATGTCCGCCTTCACCTCGGCGATGGTGGTCAGCTGGTCCGGCGTCTCCGCGTACGGGAAGGCGTCCTCCAGCTCGCGCTGCCACGGGGTGTCCGGGCCGAAGGTGTGGCCGGGCGCGGCCATCCGGGCCGAGTAGAGCCTGATCAGGTCGGCGGCGATCTCCTTGACCGCCTTCTTGGCCCGCTGCTTGGTCTTCGCCCAGTCCGCGCCGCCGAGCCGGTGCAGGGTCGGGGCCTCGCCGCCGACGTACTTGGTCACCTGGTCCAGCTGGTCGGTCGGCACGAAGAGCCGGTCGCCGGGGTGGCCGCGCTTGGCGGGCGCGTACTCCAGCACCAGGTACTCGCGGGTCGCGCCCTGCACGGTGCGCTGCACCATCTCGACGTACCGGCCGACCCCGTGCGCCTCGTGCACCACGAAGTCGCCGGCCACCAGGGCCAGCGGGTCGATCGCGTTGCGCCGCCGGGACGGCATCCGGCGCATGTCCTTGGTGGAGGAGCGCTGGCCGGACAGGTCGGTCTCGGTGATGACGGTGAGCTTGAGCGCCTCGTCCACGAAGCCGTGCTCGATCGAGCCGCAGGAGACGTAGACCACGTCCCGGGTCGGCGGCTCGGTCAGGTCGGTGGCCAGCCGGGCCGGGATGCCCTCGTTGCCGAGCACCTCGGCCAGCCGGGCGGCCGGTCCATGACCCTCGGTCACCATGACCACCCGCCAGTCCGCCGCCAGCCGCTCCTTGGCGTCGGCGATCGCCCGCGCGGTGTCACCGCGGTAGGCCTCGACCGCGTGCATGCCCAGGGTGCGGGTGTCCGGGTCGAACTCCAGCACCTCCGGCAGCGCGGCACCGGCCGCGTCGCTGGTCGCGAACGGGCTGACGGACCACCAGGGCAGCCCGATCCCGGCCGCGTGCTCGCGCACCTCGGCCAGTGAGCGCAGCGAGGCGGCCGAGACGTCGATCCCGGCCACGTCGATGGGACGGTCCCCGCCGGACGCGGCGGCCACCCAGGAGGCGTGCAGGAACTCCTGACTGGTCGCCACCAGGTCGGCGGCCCGGGTGCGGACCCGCTCCGGGTCGCATACCACCGCCACGCTGCCGGCCGGCAGCACGTCCACCAGCAGCTCCATGTCGTCCACCAGGACCGGCGCCAGCGACTCCATGCCCTCGACCGCGATGCCCTCGGCGATCTTGTCCAGGATCTCGGCCAACTCCGGGTGCTCGGCGGCCAGTTCGGCTGCCCGGGCGCGGACCTGGTCGGTCAGCAGCAGCTCCCGGCAGGGCGGCGCCCACAGACCGTGCTCGGCGACCTCCAGCGAGCGCTGGTCGGCGACCTTGAAGTACCGGATCTCCTCGATCTCGTCGCCCCAGAACTCCACCCGCAGCGGGTGCTCCTCGGTCGGCGGGAAGACGTCCAGGATGCCGCCGCGGACCGCGAACTCACCGCGCTTCTCGACCAGTTCGACCCGGGCGTAGGCCGCGGCGGAGAGCCGACGGGCGACCTCCTCCAGGTCGTGCGACTCACCGCCGCGCAACGCCACCGGCTCCAGCTCGGCCAGCCCCTTCACCTGCGGCTGGAGCACCGAGCGGACCGGCGCCACCACCACCTGGACCGGGCCGGCCGTCACGTCGTCGGCGGCCGGATGAACGATCCGGCGCAGCACCGCGAGCCGCCGTCCGACGGTGTCCGAACGCGGCGACAGCCGCTCGTGCGGCAGGGTCTCCCAGGCCGGGAACTCGGCCACCGAGTCCGGCGGCAACAGCGAGCGCAGGCTGGCCACGAGGTCCTCGGCCTCCCGCCCGGTGGCGGTCACCGCGAGCACCGGCCGACCCAGCTCGCCGGCCCGCGCCGCCAACGACCGGGCCAGCGCGGCGATCACGAACGGCCGGGCCGCGGGCGGGCCGACCAGGTCGAGGTGCTGGCGGTCCCCGGTGGCCGACGCCTCGATCGCCTCGGCGAGGGCGGCGTCGCGTACGACGACATCGAGCAGTCCGGTCAGGCTCATGAACTCTTCTTCGTCCCGTCGCTTCCAGGCGGAGCCCCCGGCACCGGTGGTCGGTCTGCGGCCGGGCAGCTTGATGGGCCCGGCACGCGGTGCGCAGGGGCCGGGTCACAGCCCAGGGTACGCCGAGCGGCCGACGCTGACGCGGCCAGCCACGGCCGGGCCGGATCCGCCGGGCCGTACCTGGAGATCGAATGTCAGGAAGTGGACACACTCCTGTCACTGCGTGTCCATGGACGCCGCGCACCATGGATGTCGTGCCCGCCGCTCCAACCGTGGGGGATGGCAATGGCGGGCCGAACGCACTCCGATGGGGGTCGGGGTGTGAGGCCGGGCGACCCTGGGTGGGGGCGCCCGCCCGACCGTCGGGAGTCGTGGGGGGGGTCCCCTGGGGGGGGGGGAGGGCCGGGCGGGGAGCCCCCCCGGGGAGTCACCCACACCCCCTGGGGGGCTTCTCCGAAAAACCTGTCCTGAAACAGAGTCCCCCCCCACCCCCCCCCTTCTGCCGCT
>NZ_JBVHLF010000016.1:25820-43713 GCF_055559155.1 Kitasatospora sp. NPDC024654 | reverse complement strand
GGGAAGGGTGGAGCAAACCCAACCCAGATGGGGGTGGGGGTGGGGGGCCGGGCGACCCTGGGTGGGGCCACCCCCCCCCCCGCCGGGGGTCGTGCCCCCCTCCCCGGAGGCCCCCACGGGTCCTGGCCGGGCACCCCTCCGGGGCGTCCACCACCCCTTCGGGTCGTCCTCGACCGAAATCCGTGCACGCAACGTGAGCACTCCCTAACCTGACCGTGACGGCGGCGCGGGCCGCCGTCCCGTGCGCTGGTAGGGGGTCGTCGTCATGCGCGTCGTCATCGCGGGGCAGGGCTACGTCGGGCTTCCGCTCGCCGTCCGGGCCGCCGAGGTGGGCCACCAGGTGGTCGGCTACGACGTGGACCGGCTACGGATCGACCGGTTGCGGCGCGGCGAGTCCTACGTGGAGGACATCCCGGCCGAGCGGCTGCGGCCGCTGCTGGCGAGCGGCGCCTACCGGCCGTCCGACGACCCGGCCGAGGTCGCGGGCTTCGACGTCGCGGTGATCACGGTCCCCACCCCGCTCCGGGACGGCGTGCCCGACCTCTCCTACATCGAGGCCTCGGCCACCCTGCTGGCCGAGCACCTGCGGCCGGGCGCCACCGTGGTGCTGGAGTCCACCACCTACCCGGGGACCACCGAGGAGCTGCTCGCGCCGCTGCTGGAGAAGGGGTCCGGCCTGCTCGCCGGGCAGGACTTCCACCTCGGCTACAGCCCCGAGCGGATCGACCCGGGCAACCCGGTCTGGCGACTGGAGAACACCCCGAAGGTCGTCTCCGGCACCGGGCCGGCCGCGCTGGCGGCGGTCGACGGCTTCTACCGGCAGCTGGTCGAGCGGACCGTGCCGGTCTCCTCCTGCAAGGAGGCCGAGCTGACCAAGCTGCTGGAGAACACCTTCCGGCACGTCAACATCGCGCTGGTCAACGAGCTGGCGATGTTCGCCCACGACCTCGGGATCGACGTCTGGGAGGCGATCGACGCCGCCTCCACCAAGCCCTTCGGCTTCCTGCCCTTCACCCCGGGCCCGGGCGTGGGCGGGCACTGCCTGCCGATCGACCCCTCCTACCTGTCCTGGCGGGTGGAGCGAGCACTCGGGCACTCGTTCCGCTTCGTGGAGCTGGCCAACGACGTCAACAGCCACATGCCCGACTACGTGGTCCGCCGGCTGGCCGAGGCGCTGAACGAGCGGCAGCGCTCGGTGAAGGGCTCCCGGGTACTGCTGCTCGGGCTCGCCTACAAGAAGAACACCGGGGACGCCCGGGAGACCCCGGCGGCCCGGGTCGCCGAGCTGCTGGTCCGGATGGGCGCCGAGGTCCGGGCCGCCGACCCGCACGTGGTGACCGGGGTGCACGTCCCGGCGCAGGCCGGACCCGACCGGAGGGCCGCGTTCGCCGGGGTGCGCCGGGTGGAGGCCGGCGTCGAGGAGCTGGCGGCGGCCGACGCGGTGATCCTGCTCGCCGACCACGACGAGTTCGACTACCCGGCGATCACCACGCACGCCCGGTACGTGCTCGACTGCCGCCGCCGGCTGACCGGGGCGGCAGTCGAGGTGCTCTGACTCCCGGGCTGCTCCCGTGGCTCAGCCGCGGCGGCGGCCGACCGTGTTGGGCAGGGTGTCGAGGTCGGTGCCCTCGTCGATGACCACGATCTTCGGGATGACCCTGGTCTCGGCCGCCGCGTCCGCCGGGTGGGCGGGGATCAGCGCGGTCTCCTCCTCCGGGTCCGTTGCCGGGGCCGCCGGCTCGGCCGGGGTGACCGGGATCACGGCGGTCTCCGCGGCGGCGGGGTCCACCACCGGCGAGACGTACGGCTGCGCGGGCGGCGGGGGCGGCGGGGCGGTGGGACGCGGCGGCAGCTTCGCGGCGGCGGCCTGCGCCACGCCGAGCCGGGGGTCCACCGGCGCGGGGCCCTGGCGGACCTCGGGCGCGGCCTCACGCACGGCCGGGGGCAGCCGCAGCACGGTGGTCGGGGCATCGGCCGTGGGGGCGTCGGCGGCCGTGAGCGCGTGGGACCCGAGGACCGGCCGGCGCACCTCACCGGTGTCGGCCTCCGGATCGGCGGGCTGCTCGGCCGGCGGCTCGGCCGGCGGCAGCTGGGCGGCGGCCGGGGCAGGGGCCTCGGCGGGAGCCTCATCGGGCTCGATCATCCCGACCGCCTTGCCGGTCAGCGAGGCCAGCGTGCCCTTGATGTGGTCCAGGTGGGTCTGCACGGTCTCCAGGCGCTTGGCGAAGTCCGCCTGCTCGGCCGCGATCACCGCGTTGATCCGCTCGGCCTCCCGGCGGCCGCGCTCGATCAGCTGGTCGGCCTTGGCCTGGGCGTCGGTGTCGATCTGCTTGATCAGGCCCAGCACCGAATCCCGGTACTGCTCGGCCTCCCGCAGCTGGCCCTCGACGGCGATCGAGATCCGGTTGTCCTCGGCCGCGGCGGCGGCCTCCTCGGCGGCGATCCGCTCGTCGGCCTCCCGGCGCAGCTCGGCCAGCTTCGCCTCGGCCCGCTCGCCGGCGTCGGCGGCGGCCACCCTGGTCCGGGCGGCCTCGGCGGTGGCGGCGTCCCGGATCGTCCGGGCGTCCTGCTCGGCCTCGGCGCGCAGCTTCTCGGCCTCGGCGCGGGTGTACTCCTCGGTGCGAAGGGCGGCCTGGTCGGCCTCCTCACGGCTCGCCGCGGCGTACTCGGCGGAGCTCCGGGCCAGTGTCCGGCCGGCCTCGTAGACCGCGTCGCGGGTGTCCTCGGCGAACCGCTCGGCCTTGTCCCGGACCGCCTGCGCCTCGTTCTCGGCGATCGCCATCAGCCCGGCGGCCTGCTCGCTGAGCACCGTGTAGTCCGGCTCCGGCGCGTCGACCACCGCCTGCTGGGCCTCGACCAGCTGGTGCTCCAGGTCGCGGAGCTGTGCACCGAGCACGCTCAGCCGCTGCCAGGCCTCGTCCCGCTGGGCGGTCAGCACCGCCATCGCGTGGTCGACCTGGTCGGGCGCGTACCCGCGCCGGGCAGCGGTGAAGCCGTACGACGGGACGGCGTCGCTCATCTGTTCTTCCCCTCAGTGGCTGGGCGGCTGACTCGGGCGGTGGATACCTATCCTCTTGACCTATTTTGCGCAGATCATTCAGAAAGCCCAAGGAAGCGACACCAGCTGCCGCCTCCGGCCGGGACACCTACCCCGGCCGGGGGCGGTGACGGCCCTACAGCAGTCCGTCCCAGAACTGCTCCAGGAGGACCGCCCACCAGGTGTCCGGCGCCTGGAGGGCAGCCGGGTCGGCCGCCGCCAGCTCCGCCTGGAAGTCGGTGGTCCAGCGGCCGGCCTGGTCCGGGGTCAGACCGTAGCGCAGCGGCCACATCCGACCAAGCAGAGCGAGCGACCGGACGAACTCCGGCACACCAGTGTTGACGAAGCGCGGCGGCTCCCCGGTTCCCTCCAGGTCGACCGCGACCACCGCGGCCGTGCCGTACTGCACGCAGAGCTGCCGGCCGTAGTCGTTGCCGAGGACCAGATAGCCGCCCGCGTCCGGGGCGGCCGACCGGCCGCGCTCGGCGGCCAGCTCGGCCAGCGTGGGGATCGGCCGGCCCTCCGGCGCGTGCGCCCAGAAGAACGGGCCGAAGTTGGTCGGCAGGCCCGCCCAGACCAGGGTCTGCGCCACCACCTCGGGCACCCCCTGCCGGGCCACCGCGCGCTGCTCGTAGCGGAACACCGCCGGGCCGAAGTACTGCCCCAGCTCGGCCGCCAGCTGCTGCGGTGCCAGCGGCGGCAGCGGGGCGGCCGGCGCCGGCAGCGGCGCGCGGACCGGACGCGGGCGCCGCGGACCGGACGCCAGCTGGTGCAGCTCGTCCAGGTGGTTCAGCAGGTGGGCCATGCCGGCCTGGCGGGCCGGCAGCTCGCGACCGTAGGCGGCGGTGTGGCTGACCCGGACGTTCGGCCAGGAGGCCTTGATCAGCCGGGCGCAGTAGCCGCCCGGCAGGTCGCAGGACTCCAGCTCGGTGTGCAGCTCCAGGACCTGCTCCGGCGGCACGTTCAGCCGGCGCAGCTCCTGCAGGATCCGCCACTCCGGGTGCGGGGTGCCCGGCTCGCTGCGCTGCATCACCTTCTGCTCGGAGCCGTCCGGCGCCCGGTAGCTGAGCACCGCGAGGTAGCCCGGGCCGACCGTGGGCACGCCGGGCGGCACCGGCGCGCCCTGCGGCGGCAGGCCGGGCACCGGCGCGGCGGCACCGGGCAGGCCGGGACCCGCGGGGGTGCCCGGACCAGGCGGGGACGGGACCGCCGAGGCGAGCTGGGTGGCCGCCTGGGCCACCCCGGCGGCGGCTGGCGAGGGGCGGGCGGCCTTGGCGGTCACCGCGTCGGCCAGGTCGGCCGCGCCCTGCGACGGGACGGCGGCCGGGGGTGGCGGGACGGCCGCACCGGCGCGCAGCCCGGCGGGCGGCGGCGGGGGCGGGGCGCTGCCCGCCGAACGGCCGGTGGGCGCGGCGGCCGGGCCCTCCGCCGGGTGGCCCCCCGGGTGCAGCAGGCCGCCCGGCGGGGGCGGCGGCGGGGCGCTGGCGGGGTTCCGGCCACGGCCGGGGGCGGCGGCCGGGCCGGCCGGGGCCGCCGGGCCGCGAAGGCCGGCCGGGGGCGGGGGCGGGGGGACGCTCTCGGAGTTGCGTCCGAGACCGGGCGCGCCGGGGGCGGGGGCCGGGGGCGCGCTCGGCGTGCCGGGGGCGCCGGGCAGGCCCATCAGGCCGGGCACGCCGCCGTCGGCGGGGGCCAGCATGGTCGGCGCGTACTCGATCGCCGGGGCCGCCGGCGTACCGGGGGCACCCGGCAGGCCCATCAGGCCGGGCACGCCGTCCGCCGGCGCCAGCATGGTCGGCGCGTACTCGACGGCCGGCGCGGGCGGCGTGGCCGGCGCGGGCGGCGTGGCCGGTGCGGGCGGTGCAGGGGGCGCGTACTCGACGGCCGGGCCGCCCGGGAGGTCGCCGGGGGCGGCCAGCACGGTCCGGGCGTAGTCACCCGGCGCGGGGGCGGCCGACGCGGCGGGATCCTCCAGTGCGGGCATCGGCACGGTGATCGCGCCCGGCGGCACCTTCGGCGCGGGCGCGGCGTCGGCGCCCGCGTCCACCAGCTGGAAGCCCTCGGGCAGCGGCATGGTCGCGCCCTCGGGAACGGCCGCGCTCGGCATGGCGGGCGGGGCCGGCGGGCGCTCCCAGCTGGGCGGCGGCGCGAGCACGGTCGGCGCCTCGCCGGCCGGACGGTCGGAGGCCGGCGGCGCGGTCAGCACCGCGGGCGCCGGCGGCGGGTCCGCCGGAACGGGCGGCACGGGCGGCGCGGGCGGGACCGGCGGGACCGGCGGCAGGTCCACGGCCGGCGCGGGAGCGGCCGCGGGAGCGACCGGGTCGGCCGCCGCCTTCCCCAGCCGAACCGCCTCCGCGGCGATCGCCGCCTCCCCCGCCTCCTGCATCCACTGCGGCGGGCTGAGCAGGAACGAGGTGGCCTCGACCGGCCCCGGCAGCGGCTTGGCGCCGCCGGCCGGCGCGGACCCGACCGGCCGCCCGTACTCCTCCTCGTAGCGCCGGACCACCTCGTTGACCGGCAGCGCCGGCCAGAGCGTGCTGGCCCCGGTCTCCCGGGCGATCACCAACTTGACCGCGCCGCCGTCCGAGGACGGCCCGCCGGCCCGGTCCTCGGCCCAGCAGACGAAGCCGAGGTCGAACTCCCGCACCCGGACCTCGCGCTGCTGGAACGGCGGCACCCCGCCGTTGATCCAGTCCGCCGCCAGGTCCTGCGCCTGCGCGTACGTCACCATGCCCGGTCCGCCCCTACCTTTCCCGCCAATGCCACCGCTGCCCTGCCGTCACCCGGTGCCCGCGTCACGGCACCGGTACCGCGCGGGCGAACCCGCCGTCCACCATCAGCTCCGCCACCGTCTCCAACTCCGGCGGGCCGCCGGCCAGTCGGAGCAGGAAGTCGTCGAAGTCGTCCCCGCACGGCAGCAGCAGCCGTTCGACCCGCTCCGCGGGCTCCTCGGGCGCGCCGGCGTCGCGGGCGTCGTCGTACAGGCAGCACCAGACCGAGCCGATCCGGTCGCCGCGCACCTTCAGCGCGAGGATGCCGCCCTGGGCGTAGGCGATGCCCAGATAGTCCTTGGTCAGGTGGTCGCGCAGGCACTTGTTGGCGTAGACCAGGTCCTCGACCCCGTACTCCTCACGCAGCGTCAGGAAAGGCTGGTCGAGCAGGAGTCCGAGCTCGGGGTCGAGCGCGACCCCGACCGGGCCCCGGCCGCCGCCCAGCTTGAGGAAGCTCCGGTAGGCCCCGGGCAGCCGGTAGCCCAGCCGCTCCTCGGCCGCCAGGATCAGGTCCTCCGGGACGCTGACCGGGTCGCCGCCCTCCTTGGAGAGCGAGAAGTGCGCGCTGCGCCGCTCCTGCAACGGCCGGGTGCCGCGCCGGGTGTGGTCGGCGGCCGAGCGGGCCAGCCCGCCGTGGTGCCGCAGCAGCGCCTTGACCTCGACCGGGACCAGCTCCATCCGGCGCCAGCCGGGCTCCGCCCCGCCGACCGCGTGGTGCCAGGTCCAGCCGGGCGGGGTGGCCACCGGGCAGGCCAGGTCGGCCCAGAGCTCGTGGCCCTCGGTGAACAGCGCGGCGTTGGCCGAGACGTAGTCGGTCAGCCGCAGCTCGTCCACGCCGAAGCCCTCGGGCGGGTCGGCCACCTCGGCCGCCGCCCGGGCGTACGGGCCGAAGTCCGGGTAGCCCCGATCGTCCACCCGCACCCCGGCGGGGTACCTCTCCGCCCGTACCGGGTCCGGAAACTGCACCACCTGACCCGCGTAGGCCGCGTTGGGCGCGGCGGCGGTGCCGGGCCGACCTGTCGTCATCTGGGAGCCCCCACTGGCTGAAGCCGATTGCTGCCCACCAGGGTATGTGGTCGGGGTCCGGCACGGTTCCCCCGCCCGGCGGAACGGTCGGGCGGGAGATCCGTGGCGAGTTGTGAACGAGTGGTGGATGTCTGACGTGCCCTCCGTACACCCTCGGGCACCCCGGGTCATCAGTTGTCCGAGGCGTTTGGCAGGCTGGGCGTTTACACGCTGGCCGGTCCAGCGGACGAACAGTCACCCGGGCAACGCCGCCTGGAACGGAGGGAGCAGCCGTGGAGCACCGCCAGTCCAGCCCTTCCCCGGCCGGTCCGCCGCCCGGCACGGTGCCGGTCCCGCCCCCGCCGTCCGCGCCGCTGCTGCGCCACCACCGGGACAGCCTGCTGCCCACGGTGGCCGCCGCGCTCTCGCTGCGCGGCGGGGAGGTGCACACCCTGGCCGGCCGCAAGGCGGACGAGCGGCCCGAGTTGCACCCGCTGATAGCCGACTTCCTGGACCGGCTGCCGATCGAGCACCGGGAACGGTTCACCGGCCGCTGCCCGGAGGCGGTGCTGCTCTCCCGCTACCTCACCACGGTGGACGCCGGCCGTTCCAAGCGCGCCGCCCGCAAGCCGCTGAGCCTGCACGAGGCCCGCAAGGCGCTCAAGGGCGCCAAGCTCACCACCGTGCGGATCCGCGAGGAGGACGACCCGGCACACGGCACCCACGCGCCGCTCTGCCGCTCCTGCGAACCGCTGCTCGACCACCTCACCGTGCTGAGCGTCGCGGTCGCCCCGCAGGCCTGACCGCGCCCGCACGCCGCGTTCCCGCCCCCGAGTCCGGAGTACGTCCTGAACCCGCTCGCCACCCCCTCCGCCGGAGAGACCCGCCCCCAGCCGCCGGCCGGACGCGGTTCCACCCCACGGTTCTCCGCCGACGTCGCCGCCGCGCTCAAGCAGGCCGGCTGGCACCCCGGCCGGTGGGAGATCCGCCGCGCCGAGGAGTGGGCCGACCAGCTGCTCGCCCACCCGGGCGCGGTGCCGCACGCGGTCTTCCCCGCCGCGGTGGAGGCCTGGGCCGAGTTCGGCGGGCTCGCCTTCGACCTCTCCGGCGCCGGTCGGCAGGTGGCCCGCACCCCGTTCCGGCTCGACCCGCTCTGCGGCCTGCACCACCCGCGCTCGCTGGCCGACCTGGGCCGCGCGCTGGACGCCCGGGTGGCACCGCTGGGCGAGGAGCGGCACGGCCAGGCGCTGCTCGCGGTGGACGAGGCGGGCCGGGTCTTCAGCCTGGACCACACCGGTGAGTGGTACCTGGGCGCGGACGTCGACCAGGCGGTCTCCACGCTGGTGCTCGGCACCCTCCCGGAGCGGCTGCGGCCTGCCCACTGACCCGGCCGCGACACGCCGGGCCAGGTAAAACTTCGGTGCGGACTCGGCGTGGGCGCGGTGCCTCAGGTCAACGGATCGCTGCGGACCGCCAGCCGGGAGGGCAGCATCGCCTCCACCCGGAAGCCGCCGTCCCGCTCCGGCCCGGCCCGGAAGTTGCCGCCCAGCGCCAGCACCCGCTCGCGCATCCCGACCAGCCCGTTGCCCCCGCTGGGCAGCGCGACCTGCTCGCCGCCGCCCGAGCGGCCGTTCACCACGGCCACCCTTACCCCGTTGGGCACGTAGGCCAGCAGCACCGACACCCGGGCCCCGCCGGCGTGCTTGTGCGCGTTGGTCAGCCCCTCCTGCACCACCCGGTAGGCGGTCTGCTCGGCCTCCCCGGTGTACCGCGGCCCGCTGCCGGTGACCTTGAACGTCACGGTCATCCCGGCCGCCCGGGACTGGTCCACCAGCCGCGGCAGCTCGGCCAGCCCGGCGGCCGGCGCCCCGTCGACCCGCTCCTCCGACATCCTCAGCACGCCGAGGATCTCGCGCAGCTCGTTGAGCGCCTGCCGTCCGGTCTCGGCCATCAGCCGGGCGCTGTTCGCCGCCTTCTCCGGGTCCTTGCCGACGATCCGCTCCAGCGCGCCGGCGTGCACCACCATCAGGCTCACCCGGTGCGCCACCACGTCGTGCATCTCCCGGGCGATCCGGGTGCGCTCCTCCAGCCGGGCCCGCCGGGCGCGCTCGCGGGCCTGCTCGGCGAGCAGGTCGAGCTCGGTCTCCAGGCCGTGCGCGCGGTCCTTGAGCGACTCGACCAGCCGCCGCCGGGCCCCGAGGTAGAGGCCGGTGACCACCGGCAGCACGGTCAGCCCGAGCGACACCAGCGCCGCGATCAGCGTGAACACCCAGGTCGGCGGAAGCGTCTCACCGGGGTTGGGCGCCGAGGTGAGCAGTGAGAAGAGCACCATCCCGAAGGTTTCCAGGAAGACCGCGACGCACAGCGCCAGCACCGGCCGGCGGCGCGACGGCCAGGTCCAGGTGCCCGCCAGGGTGTACAGCGAGACGACCACCAGCAGGATCCCGAAGAGCCCGGGCACCAGCACGATCGAGACCAGCACCGGGATGGCCGGCCAGCGCCGGCGGACCAGCAGCGTGGCTCCCCCGAGCCCGCCGATCACCATCGCGGCGACCGTCGGCACCGGCCCCAGGTGCAGCCGGTCACCCACGAACGAATAGCCGCCCGCCGCACACTCCAGCGCGGCCAGTGCGGCCAGTCCCGCGTCCAGGAGCGCGCTTCGCCGACGCTCCCACCACCACAGGCCGCGGGCCGGCGTGCCCTCCCCCGACGACATGCTCATAGCGGACAGCCTAAGCGAGCGGCGCCGGCCGTCCCATCGGGTTACCCCTACTATCCGGGTGCCTCCGGAACATCTGTCCGGCATCCGGCCACCACCGCGTCCGGACGAGCCGCGCCACCTATGCTGTTGCGCGTCGGACAGCGCGGTCCGCCGTAGCCGAACCCCACCACCCAAGGGAGCCAGCCGTGACCGCAGAGGTCCCCACCCCGGCCGACCACCCGAGTGCCGATCCGGCCGCCGACAACGCCGCCCTGCGGGCCGACATCCGCCGGCTCGGCGATCTGCTCGGCGAGACGCTGGTGCGCCAGGAGGGCGCCGAGGTGCTCGGCCTGGTCGAACAGGTCCGGCTGCTCAGCCGGACGGACGGCGAGGCCACCGCCGAGCTGCTCGGCAACATCGACCTGGAGACCGCGGCCAAGCTGGTGCGCGCCTTCTCCACCTACTTCCACCTGGCCAACGTGACCGAGCAGGTGCACCGCGGCCGCGAGTTCGCCGCCCGCCGCGCCCGCGAGGGCTCGCTGCTCTCGCGGACCGCCGACCAGCTCGCCGACGCCGACCCCAAGCACCTCGCGGACACCCTGGCCCACCTGGCCGTCCGTCCGGTCTTCACCGCGCACCCCACCGAGGCGGCCCGCCGCAGCGTGCTCAACAAGCTCCGCCGGATCGGCGAGCTGCTGGAGCGGATCCACCGTGAGCACCTGGCCTCCGGCCTCTCCGCCGCCGACCCGGAGCGGTACTCCTCGGCCCGCCGCTCGGCCGACCGCCGGCTCGCCGAGGTGATCGACCTGCTCTGGCAGACCGACGAGCTGCGGATCGCCCGCCCCGAGCCCACCGACGAGGCCCGCAACGCCGTCTACTACCTGGACGAGCTGTACCGCGAGGCCGTCCCGGAGGTGCTGGAGGAGCTGCACGAGGAACTGGCCCGGGTCGGCGTCACCGTCCCCGATGGCGTCCGTCCGCTCACCTTCGGCACCTGGATCGGCGGCGACCGGGACGGCAACCCCAACGTCACCCCGCAGGTCACCTGGGACGTGCTCAACCTGCAGCACGAGTACGGCATCAAGGACGCCCTGGACACCATGGACGACCTGCGGAACTCGCTCTCCACCTCGGTCCGGCTGGCCGGCGCCTCCGCCGAGCTGCTGGAGTCGCTGGACGCCGACCTCAAGCTGCTCCCCGAGCTGAGCCCGCGCTACAAGCGGATGAACGCCGAGGAGCCCTACCGGCTCAAGGCCACCTGCATCCGGCTCAAGCTGGAGAACACCCGCGAGCGGCTCGCCAACGGCACCCCCCACGTCGTCGGCCGCGACTACCTGGGCACCCACGAGCTGATCACCGACCTCAGGCTGATCCAGGACTCGCTGCGCAGCCACCGCGGCGAGCTGATCGCCGACGGCCGACTCGCCCGGGCGATCCGCACCGTCGAGGCGTTCGGCCTCCAGCTCGCCACCATGGACGTCCGCGAGCACGCCGAGGCGCACCACCACGCGCTCGGCCAGCTCTTCGACCGGCTCGGCGAGGAGGCCTGGCGCTACGCCGACATGCCGCGCGAGTACCGCCAGCGGCTGCTCGCCAAGGAGCTGCGCTCGCGCCGCCCGCTGGCCCCCACCCCGGCCCCGCTGGACGACGCCGGCACCCGCACGCTGGGCGTCTTCAACACCATCCGGGAGGGCTTCGAGCGGTTCGGCGACGAGATCGTCGAGAGCTACATCATCTCGATGTGCCAGGGTGCCGACGACGTCTTCGCGGCGGCTGTGCTGGCCCGCGAGGCCGGCCTGATCGACCTGCACGCCGGGATCGCCAGGATCGGCATCGTGCCGCTGCTGGAGACCACCGACGAGCTGCAGCAGGCCGACCGGATCCTCGACGAGATGCTCGCCGACCCGTCCTACCGGCTGCTGGTCTCGCTGCGCGGCGACATCCAGGAGGTCATGCTCGGCTACTCGGACTCCTCCAAGTTCGGCGGCATCACCACCTCGCAGTGGGAGATCCACCGGGCCCAGCGCCGGCTGCGCGACGTGGCCCACCGCTACGGCATCCGGCTGCGGCTCTTCCACGGCCGCGGCGGCACGGTCGGCCGCGGCGGCGGCCCCTCGCACGAGGCGATCCTGGCCCAGCCGTGGGGCACCCTGGAGGGCGAGATCAAGGTCACCGAGCAGGGCGAGGTGATCTCCGACAAGTACCTGCTCCCCTCGTTGGCCCGGGAGAACCTGGAGCTGACCCTCTCCGCCACGCTCGCCGCCTCCGCGCTGCACACCCGGCCCCGGCAGGCCCCCGAGGAGCTGGCCCGCTGGGACGCCGCGATGGACAGGGTCTCGGAGGCCGCGCACACCGCCTACCGCGGCCTGGTCGATCAGGAGGACCTGCCGAAGTACTTCTTCGCCGCCACCCCGGTCGACCAGCTGGCCTCGCTGCACCTGGGCTCCCGCCCGTCCCGCCGGCCCGACTCCGGCGCCGGCCTGGACGGCCTGCGGGCCATCCCGTGGGTCTTCGGCTGGACCCAGTCCCGCCAGATCGTGCCCGGCTGGTACGGCGTCGGCTCGGGCCTGGCCGCCGCCCGAGCGGCCGGCCTGGGCGACGTGCTGGACGAGATGTACGGCCAGTGGCACTTCTTCCGCAACTTCCTGTCCAACGTCGCGATGACGCTGGCCAAGACCGACCTGCGGATCGCCCGGCACTACGTCGAGCAGCTGGTCCCGGCCGAGCTGCAACACGTCTTCGACCAGATCACCGCCGAGCACGAGCTGACCCTCAGGGAGGTGCTGCGGCTCACCGGCGAGAGTGAACTCCTCGAGTCCAACCCGGTGTTGAAGCAGACCTTCCGGGTCCGCGACGCCTACCTCGACCCGATCTCCTACCTCCAGGTGGCCCTGCTCCGCCGCCAGCGCGAGGAACTCGCCGCCGGCCGCCCCGAAGACCCGCTGCGGGCCCGCGCCCTGCTGCTCACCGTCAACGGCATCGCCGCCGGCCTGCGCAACACCGGCTGACGGTCCGACAACCGACCGAAACGGCGGTGGCGGCCCGCTTCCTACGCGGGCACCGTCACCGCCGTTTCGGTCGGCCGTCGCATGACGGACCGTCAGCCCCCCGCCGGGGTGCCGGCGCGGCGGCGCTTGAGCCAGAGGGCGCCGCCGCCGCCCGCGACCAGGAGGCCGCCGGCCACCGCGACCAGGCCCGCGTCGCCACCGATCGATCCGATGAAGCCGCCCGCCAGCTGGTCGGAGACCTCGCCGGTGCCGGGGTTCGCCGAGGGCGAGGGGGTCGGGGTCGGGTCGGACACCAGGTCGGCGACCTGGGTCGGGTCGCCGCCGGCGGACCGGACGCGGTAGACCGGCCGCGCCTCGCCGAGCGCGACGCCGACCCGGTGGCCGGGGTAGGTCGTGCCGGACGGAGCGGGGGCCGGGGCCGGGGCCGAAGTGGTCGGGCAGCCGTCGGGCCGGGCCGGGTCGGACGGCGTCGGGGAGGGAGAGGCCGACACCGGCGCCGAAGCCGAGGCCGACGGCGACGGGGTGGGCGAGCCGGTGGGGCAGGACGAGTCGCTCGCCGAAGCACTGGCGGACGGGCCGACCGCCGTGGGCGCGGCGCTCGGACCGGGGTGCCCGTCGCCCGGGTCGACCGTGGCCGACGGCGAGGCCTGACCGCTCGTCGAGGGGGCCGGCGAGGCGGCGGGTTCGGCCGCCCGCGCGCTCGGCACCGCGCCGATCAACACCACCGCGAGCAACGCCGTTCCGGCCATCGCCCGACCGCCCGCAACCCGTGCCGTACCCAACCGCCCAGCGCCCACCAGCGCCCCCACCTTCCCAAGTCCGGCTCGACCGTACCCGATCACCCGGGCCGGTCCGGCACCGGATCCCGGGCCGCGGGCAAGAGTTGTACTACTGTTGCCCGGCGCGTCACGGACCGGGGCACGGGCCAGGTCGGACAGTGGCCGAAAGCCGACGGCCGCTCAGGAGTTGTAGGTGCCCTGGGCCCGCTCCAGACCCTCCGTCAGCAGCGCCTCCACCGAGTCGGCCGCCCGGTCCACGAACCAGTCCAGCTCCTTGCGCTCGGCCGTGGAGAAGTCCTTGAGCACGAAGTCGGCGACCTCCATCCGGCCGGGCGGACGGCCCACCCCGCAGCGCACCCGGTAGTAGCCCGGGCCGAGCGACTTGGTGATCGACTTCAGCCCGTTGTGGCCGTTGTCGCCGCCGCCGAGCTTGAGCCGCAGCGCCGCGTAGTCGATGTCCAGCTCGTCGTGGATCGCCACCACCGCGTCGGTGGGCGCCTTGTAGAAGTCGCGCAGCGCGGTGACCGGGCCGCCGGAGAGGTTCATGAAGGACATCGGCTTGGCCAGCACCACCCGCTGCCCGGCCAGCCGACCCTCGGCAACCTGGGCCCGGCTCTTGTGCGCCTTGAACTTCGCGCCGATCCGCTCGGCCAGCAGGTCGACGACCATGAAGCCGACGTTGTGCCGGTTGCGGGCGTAGCCCTCCCCCGGGTTGCCCAGGCCGACGATCAGCCACGGCCCTGTGTACTCGTCACCCATCTCCGCTCCTCATCCTCACCACCACATCATCCAGGACGCACCGCTGCCCCGGCTCCCTGGAGAACCAGGGAGCCGGGGCAGCGGTCAGGTACCGGGCGGGGCTCAGGCCTCCGCGGCGGCCTCCTCCTCGGAAGCCTCCTCCTCGGCCGGGGCGGCCTGGGCGCCGATGATCTGCAGCACGACGGCGTCGGCCTCGACGGCCAGCGAGACGCCCTTCGGCAGCGCGATGTCGCCGGCGGTGATGGCGGCACCGGCCTCCAGGCCCTCGACCGAGACGGTGACCGACTCGGGCAGGTGGGTGGCCTCGGCCTCGATCGGCAGCGCGTTCAGCACGTGCTCGACCAGGTTGCCGCCGGGGGCCAGGTCGCCCTCGATCTGCACCGGGATCTCGACGGTGACCTTCTCGCCGCGCTTCACGAGCAGCAGGTCGACGTGCTCGATGGTGCGCTTGATGGCCTCACGCTGGACGGCCTTGGGCAGCACGAACTCGTCCTTGCCCTCGATCGGGACGACCAGCAGGGCGTTCGGGGTCTTCAGGGCCATCATCAGGTCGTGGCCGGGCAGGTTCAGGTGAACCGGGGCGTGGCCGTGGCCGTAGACCACACCGGGGACGAAGCCGGCCCGGCGGGCGCGGCGGGCGGCACCCTTGCCGAACTCGTTGCGGGGCTCGGCGGCAAGGCGGATCTCGGACACGACTGCACTCCTCGGAAGGCTGGCGCGGGGGTGCAGGCAACACTCGTACGGTCGTCATACGAGCCCCGGAAAGCGAAGAGCCGCCGGGACCACACCCTCAAGAACGGTGGGTTCGCTCGGCGGCGGACGACTCTGCCGATGACCGGGACTCCGGCCGCGGCAGCGCGTCGATCACGGAACCGGCACCCGTGCGGGCACACGGCGTCCCTCGCCGAGCAGTCTCACCACTTTAACCGCACCCCTCGGCAACCGTGAAATCGGCCCCGGTGCGAGATGCACCGGGGCCGAACATTCATCCAACAGTGGCGGATCAGTGCACACCCTCGAAGAGGCTGGTCACCGAGCCCTCCTCGAAGACCTCGCGGATCGCGGCGGCGATCGACGGGGCGATGGAGAGCGTGGTCACCTTGTCCAGCTGCAGCGCGGCCGGGGTGGGCAGCGTGTTGGTGAAGACGAACTCGCTCACCCGGGAGTTCTTCAGCCGGTCCGCGGCCGGGCCGGAGAGCACGCCGTGGGTGGCGGCCACCAGCACGTCGGCGGCGCCGTTCTCGAAGAGCGCGTCGGCCGCGGCGCAGATCGTGCCGGCGGTGTCGATCATGTCGTCGACCAGCACGCAGACCCGGCCCTTGACGTCACCGACCACCTCGGCGGAGAGGATGGTGTTGGCCGCGGTGATGTCCCGGCGCTTGTGGATGATCGCCAGCGGGGCGTCCAGCCGGTCGCACCACTGGTCGGCCACCTTCACCCGACCGGCGTCCGGGGAGACCACGGTCAGCTTGGAGCGGTCGACCTTCTCGCCGATGTAGTCGCAGAGCAGCGGCAGGGCGAACAGGTGGTCCACCGGACCGGAGAAGAAGCCCTGGATCTGCGCGGTGTGCAGGTCCACCGCCATCAGGCGGTCGGCACCGGCCTGGGCCAGCAGGTCGGCGATCAGCCGGGCCGAGATGGGCTCGCGGCCCAGGTGCTTCTTGTCCTGGCGGGCGTACCCGTAGAACGGCAGGATCGCGGTGATGCTCTTGGCGGAGGCCCGCTTCAGCGCATCGATCATGATCAGCTGTTCCATGATCCACTGGTTGATGGGAGCCGTGTGGCTCTGCATCACGAAACAGTCCGCTCCCCGGGCGGAGTCCAGGAAGCGGACGTAGATCTCACCGTTGGCGAAGTCGAGGGCCTTCGTCGGGACCAGCTCGGTGCCGAGCGCCGCCGCGACCTCCTTTGCCAGCTCGGGGTGGGCACGGCCGGAGAAGAGCTTCAGCTTCTTCTCACCCGACGTCGTGATCCCGCTCACTGCACCGTCTCCTCGCGTTGCTGCGCATGGTTCCGTCGCACCGCGCCCGGGCGGCGAGGCCGCCCGGGCCGGGGGTCGACGGGTTCGGGGTACGCCTCGGCACGGGCTACAGCCCCACGGCGCACGTATGTACACCAGGTTACGCGCCCGCGCGGAAAGCGTCCGTCCCGGTACCGCCGCTGGCACCCCCCGAAGGGCTGCTCAGGCCTCCGGCGCCCCGTCCAGCGCGGCGGCCGCGGCCTCGGCGGCCGCCGTGCCGGGGCGCTTCCGCGCCACCCAGCCCGCCACATTGCGCTGCTGTGCGCGGCTCACGCCGAGCGCGCCCGGGGGCACGTCGCTGATGATCACCGAGCCGGCGGCGGTGTAGGCGCCATCACCCACCGTGACCGGTGCGATGAACATGTTGTCCGACCCGGTCCGGCAGTGCGCGCCGATCACCGTGCGGTGCTTGTTCACCCCGTCGTAGTTCACCGTGACCGAGGCCGCACCGATGTTGGTGCCCTCGCCGATGGTGGCGTCGCCGATGTAGGAGAGGTGCGGCACTTTGGCACCCTCGCCCAGCTCGGAGTTCTTGATCTCCACGTAGGTGCCGGCCTTGGCCTTGCGGGCCAGCCGGGCGCCCGGCCGCAGGTAGGCGTACGGGCCGACCTCGCAGCGCTCGCCGATCTCGGCACGGTCCGCCGTGGTGTTGCTCACCTGCGCGCCGGCACCCACCACGGTGTCGGTCAGCGTGCAGTTCGGGCCGACCCGGCAGCCCTCGCCGAGCCGGGTGGCGCCCTGCAGCTGGGTGTTGGGCAGCACCACGGCGTCCGGCTGGTAGTCAACCTGGACGTCGATCCAGGTGCTCGCCGGGTCCACCACGGTCACCCCAGCCCGCATCGCCCGCTCCAGCAGCCGGTCGTTGAGCAGCCGGCGGGCCTCGGCCAGCTGCACCCGGTCGTTGATCCCGAGGATGTCCCGGTGGTCCTCGGCGACCACCGCGCCGACCCGGTGCCCGGCCGAGCGCAGGATGTGCAGGGTGTCGGTGAGGTACTCCTCGCCCTGCGCGTTGTCGGTACCGATCCGGCCCAGCGCCTCGGCCAGCAGCTTGCCCTCGAAGGCGTAGACGCCCGAGTTGATCTCCCGCAGCTCGCGCTGCTCCGGGCTGGCGTCCTTGTGCTCGACGATCGCGGTCACCGAGCCGTCCGCCGGGTGGCGCAGGATCCGGCCGTAGCCGGTCGGGTCGGGGACCACGGCGGTCAGCACGGTGACGCCGTTGCCCTGGGCGGCATGCTGCTCGGCCAGCGCGCGCAGGGTCTCCCCGGTCAGCAGCGGGGTGTCGCCGGTGGCGACCAGCACCGTGCCGTCCAGCGCGACGCCGTCGGCGGCCAGCGCCTCCAACGCGGTGCGCGCGGCGCTGCCAGTGCCGTTCTGCCGCTCCTGGACCACGGTCCGGGCCGCCGGGTGGTGCTCGCCCAGGTGCTCGGCGACCAGCTCGCGCAGGTGGCCGATCACCACGACCAGCTGCTGCGGCGCCAACTCCTCCGCCGCGGCGACCACGTGGCCGACCAGGCTGCGACCGCAGATCGGGTGGAGCACCTTCGGCAGGGTGGTGGACTTCATCCGGGAGCCCTCGCCGGCGGCAAGGACGATCACGGCGACGGGAGGGTTGGCGCTCACGCGGGGGACTCCTTGGGACGACCGGAGGGCGGGAGGGCCCGGCGCGCGCTCCGCACGCCCGCACGCGGACCGATGACGAGAATAGCCGCGGGTCACCTGGGTCGCGCCAGCGAGCGGTCGGGGGGGGGGGGGGGGGGGGGGGGGGGGGGGGGGGGGGGGTGGGGGGGGGGGGGGGGGAAGAAGGAACAGGAAGGAA